>NZ_JAMPKB010000007.1:0-129049 GCF_039961925.1 Trichocoleus sp. DQ-U1
AACAAGTCTTTGAGCCGCTCCCATTGGTCATCGCGCAGGGCATACCGTCGTGTCATTGCTCAGCCTTTTCTTCTCTCTCTTGCTCTAGCTTATCTAATTGATGACACGCCCTAGTCTTGTCAAGTCTCACAAAGTCAGATTTTATTCCCAGCTCTCCTCCTAAGGGCTTATATAGTCCGGTAGATTGAATCTTCAGTAGAGCTAGATAGGATTTGGGCAATAATCCAGGCATTTTCATCCGTTGCTAAGTACAACTGTTGCCGATAGTCAAGTTTATTACCCAAATATTTTAAAAGTGAGGGTGTAATGCGTTTACAAAAAACCAAAGTATTGACAGGTACGATGCTAACACTGTTACTCTCGGCAGTATCAGTGTTGCCAGCGATCGCTCGCCCAGTATCTGAAGGTGAATCAAGGCAGCTCATTAGCCAAACAAACACCGACACACCTACTGCCAATCCAACCAACACCAACACAACTACTCCTAACTCAACCGATACGAATCAAGTAGTTAGAGGCACCGTCAGCAGCGTTAGAGGCAATGTAGTCACGCTAAGACTGCCAGACGGTACAACCAGAAGTATGATGCTCTCACCAGAGGATCTAACTCGGTTGAACCTCATGCCAGGAATGGAGATTAGCGCCACATTGGATGACCAGAATATGGCTAGCAATGTGAGTATGGTTGAAGCAGCCGATGCGACAGATACTACTCGCCTCAACAGAACCCGTCGAGTGGAAGAGACAACGATTCAGCGAAGAACGGTGCAGACAACACCGTCTCCTGGTCCGACAACAACCACTGGAGAGACCACAAGCACTCCAGATACAGTTCAAACCGAACCGCAGACGACTGAGGCAGCGCCAGTACCAGCGCTTTGGTAATGACTTCACCAGCATTCTTGAGCAATTAACAAAGAATCGTTAATCTAGCCATGCCGTCCCCAAAAGGACGGCATGGTTATTTTAGGAAATAATTTTCCGAGATAGATTCCGAGATAGATGCTTGGTTGCGATCGCGCTAGGATTCTGAACAAATTCAAACGTCCTGATTCATTTCTAGCAATCCAGGCGGTGGCGTAATTTCAATTCTCCGATTCTCCAGGTCTACCACGGGCGCGATCGCTTTCACAAAAGGAATCAAAATGGTAGACGGCTTCGGTGGCTTGGGTCTAAGAACTTTCCGTTTTTTGCTGGTTCGATTCACTTCCCCTTTCTGGGGTGTTTCCGGCTCATCCTCTGGCGCTACAGCTACAGGTTGCTGGTGCAACTGGACTTCCAGTAAATCGTTGCCAGCCGGAATTACATTCACCACCACGCCCAAGTTTTCTCCCGATTCTTGAACGAAAACTTCCAAACCAATTAAGTCTAGAACGTGGTATTCATCTTCTTCCAAGATCGGGCGATCGGAAGCTTTCACCATTAACTTGGTTCCCGCTAGCGCCTCCGCTCGATCCCGATTTTCTACCTCAGCAAGCTGTACAACGTATAGATTTTTACCATCTATATACCGCCCTTTCACCAATTTCACTGGCTGCGGTTCTGTCTCGCCCGGTCGCAACATCCAACGCTCTCCCGGTTCCTCAAAGCGTTCTGGGAATTGGGATTCCGGATACACCCGCAACTCCCCTTTCATCCCTTGAGCGGCAACAATTGTGCCAATTTCTAACCACTGGTCATTGGTCATCAGCTTTCTGTATTCCGTATTCCGTATTCTTTTTCATGCCCTACCGTGTACGCACAAATCTTCTTGTACTTGCCAGTCCGGTTTTGATCCCCCTAACCCCCCGATAAATTGGGGGAGCAATCAACGTTTTGCCACTTAATCAAAGATATGTGTACACGGTAGTGAATGCTTTGATAACTGGAAGGGGCGGCGACACAGAGACTTCTAAAAGTCCGCGCTTTTCCGACTTAGTTTGCATAGCCGCGAATTCTGTCCGGCAGGGCTTTCTAACATTTAACAACTGAATATACTTGCTCTACCACCTTCGCTAAGCGCTGTATCCCGATTTCAATCTCCTGGTCCGTAGCAGTCAGGCTAATACGAATACATTGTTGCTTGTGCGCCCATTCTTCGCGCAATCCGGGGAAGAAAGAGCTACCTGGTACGACAATGACACCGACTTGCTTTAACTGCTGGTACAGTTCCCAGTCTGTAATGGGTAAATCTTGTAACCACAGCCATGCAAAGATTGCTCCTTCGCCGCGATGCAGGAACCAAGGCAAATCTTTGGGCATTGCCTGTTCGATGCTGCTTTCCACAACATCAAACTTTTTCTGGTAGTAGGGGCGAATCACCGTGGTAGCGATTTCTGCCAGCGTTCCCGTTTCAATCGCACGGGCAGCGATCGCTTGTCCATACCGAGATGAATGGATACACATATTTGTCTGGAAACACTCCAGCGCCTGAATCCACTTTTCATCCCCAATTGCAATCCCAATCCGTTCTCCGGGTAGCCCCGCTTTCGATAAGCTCATGCAGTGCAGGATGTTCTCTCCAAATACTGGCGTCATCTCGGTAAAATTTAACGCCGGGAACGGAGGTGCATACGCAGAATCGATTAAGATTGGCACATCATAAGGCGCAGCCAAATCGGCAATTTTTTTCACTTCGTCATCCGTGAGGACGTTGCCAGTTGGGTTACAAGGACGGGAGAATAACACGCAACCCGTATCTTCTGTAATCTTCAGTTTGCTGAAATCTGGACGATATTTGAACCTGTGGGCAGCGGCATCAATGTCTAAAGCGGGTTTATAGGCAAATAATGCCTCTGGGGTTAAAGTCAGACCCCCATACCCCGTGTAATCTGGACTCAGGGGCAGGATAATTTGCTTTAATTTACCGCTTGTGGTGTACCCCCCAAAGGCATTCGCTGCAAAGAAATAAAGCGTTTGACTGCCTGGGGTAATCAGAATATTGCGATGAGTCAGATTTAGCCCGTAGCGGCGATTGAAATCCTTTTCTACCGCTTCGATTAATGGCTCATAGCCTTGAGAGTCACCATAGCGACAAACTACATTCCCGTAATTTGAGCTAGCGAGCAATTCTTCGGTGTAATCCCGCCATAACTGCTCTACTTCTGGCAAAATCACTGGATTCCCAGGACTTAAATTAATATATTCCTGTCCAATACCTGCTTGCAGAGTTTCCTTAATATCCTTCATAATTGCCCGCACCCCAGTGAGGTGGGACATACAATCGCCAAATTGAGTCAGGGCAGGATTCATAAGCTAAAGCGACTTTGAAAATTGAGAGTTTAACAACCGGGGTGCCGAGTCAGTTGAGGCTTTTTCCCCCTTAGTTAATTTAATGAATCGTTGGTACTCTAACCAATTTAACTGTAATTTTCATAACTAATTGGCAAAAGTACAGCCAGCTTGGGGCAACAATTCTAATTATGGAATTTCAATTGGTGTTGGGCGGGAGGTCTAGCTCTAGCCCCTGGATCATAAAAGTGAGCAGGTGATCCCAACTATGAAAATAGAGATAACGGGTTAAGGTTCGCAAGTCATCAAAGAAGGTCTTACGAGTCGGCAACTGCGCTCGCAGCAGTCGGTACTTTGCATCCAATAACTCCAGCAAGGTATGAAACAGCAGGCACAGGACGTTGAGCGTAGCGAGAAACGAGGACAAATGCTGCTTGTCATGAGCGCGCTTACTGGTAGCGATTCCATCACTTAGCGAATGTAACCTACCACCATGTCAAACGACCCTGGCTGTTTCAACGACTCTGACTTTCTTGGGTCTTCCAGATGTCAATACAGTATATGCATTTCAGGGGTTTGGCTAGCTATTCGTCAAAATGAGAATTGCTGTCAGAGGGAATGATGTGTTGCCAAGTTGCGAACTTTATCGTTGGTATTTCAAGGAGCAGTTATGGTATTAATCTTTACATTTTCTTTATAAGTAAATTCTAGTGTTTAGGTAGTAGAATCATGAGAAATTTCATGATGTTCACCCGCGATCGCGGGTGACAGTTGCTTAAGCCCTGACTTTTTTACTTCAGGTAAGGATGAATTCCCTATGAATCGATTTAAGTTGGCGACATGGAAAGTGGCTGCTACCACGGCAGTCTTAGGGTTAATCGCTATTGGTGGCAGCATTGTTTATTTCAAAGACGGCATATTGTCTGCTTCAGCCCAACTGGTTAGTCAGGCAACGCCAAGTCCGGCAGCGAAGTCCGACATGGACATTTTGGGGGCGCAAGATGGGCTGATCTGGGGCACTGCCACGTTGGATGACTCTGCCCGCAGCGGCGTTCTGCAATATTCGGTGGCACGGGTAGGGGCAACAGGCTATTTTTACGGTTCCTACCAAGACCCTGAATTTCCTGAAACCTACTTCGCGAATCTGGTGCAACCGTCGGCTTGTGGTGCGGGTAAAGCGGGCTATAAGGGGTTTCAGTCGATCGCAGAAATCAATGATATCAGCAAGCTCACCTATACCACGACGAAATCGATCTTAGTGGGTGATAAAGAGTCTGGTTGCTACACCGGGCTGTTAGTGATTCGGCAAGAGACGCAGGAGAAGGATGGCAAGTTTTTCTATATGGTGATTGAGCCGATCGACGTGGACAACACCTCGCTGAAAGTGCGCTGGTGGGCAAACGTCAAAACCGGAGTTACGGATTTTTCTAAAGCACCTAAGACGTTCTAACGCTCTTCTATTGACCGGATCAGTCCCTCTGTCACCCATAGAATTCTTGGAGATTTCAGGCTATGAAACGTAACAAGTCTAAGCCATCGATGACTCGGATGAGTGCCTTATGGCTAAGTGCGCTGGTAGTTGGCATCACTTCACCCATTCTTGTCACTGCTGACAAATCGCTCGGACTGAAACTTGGCAACAACTGTGAAGTTGGTAATTACCCGACGGCTGACAGCGATCTGCTTCAGACATTATACAAAATGTGGAAGAAGAAAGATTTAGAGGAGGATGACTGTAAGGATGCTGCTCAACAGCTTTCTGCGAGTGTTGGTAAGGCTGCTGCAAGCGGCAGTATAACTGCTGTGAGTGGCGGCACAACTCAGCCCACTGCCCCCACCACTGCCACCGCTGCCGCCGACCCAACTGCGGACTCAGATGGTGATGGCGATCCTGATAAAGATGAACCGGAAGATGAGAAGCTGGTTGCGAATCTACCGTTTTTGAGCTATGGCATCATTGGCGAGACTGTGATCACCTATGACCTGGCGGAGAAAGGCAGTGCTACCGACACCAAAAACACTGTGAGCTTGGGGCGGGAGTCGGCATCGACTTCAGAAAAAACGAACACCAGCACCTACACGAACCAAATCTCGGCTTCGACGACTGCATCCTTTAGCCCTCTGGACTTTGGGGTTGAGGCTTCGGTCGGCTATAGCCATACCTGGGAAAACAGCTACGCCAACACGGATATCAAAGAAAGCCGCGATAAATATGAAGATGTGCAGGAAAAAACGGCTTCGCAGAATGCCGTAATTAAGGGTGGCAGCATTGCCATTTCAGTGGAGATCAAGAATGAGGGGACAGCGCAGATTGGCGTTGGTGATTTTCGGGTAGCAGCCCGTCGGCGCACCGGCAGCGGCGCGAACCAGTTTAAGGATGTGGCGACGTTGGCTCCTCCGACAGCGACAGGAAGCTTCAAGCGTGACCTGGCACCCGGCGAAAAAATGAATGTCCAGGTGTCTGCCAAAATCGAAAACATTGCCCTGATCGAAGACTTGCTGGCGGCACCGGAAAGCCTTTACTTTGAGGTGATTCGTCCGGAACTCAATCTCCCTAGCGATGGTACAGAAGCCGCATTACAAAGGAGCTTTGCTAACAGAATCACGGCGGTGCAGAAGAAGACAGTTCAAATCAACATCGACTACGGTAGGGGCTATACCAGGGCTTATTATGTCGCGGTAGATAGAGAGAAAGGGAACACCTTTGCCGAAGTGATGAAAATCCTGAAGCTGAAATACGCGACCGATGGCGATCGGTTGATCGCCCTCTGCAAAATCCGGGGCAGCAAGGACTGTCCTGCTAGCGATTTGCTGAAAACAGATGAGGCGCAAGGTATGCATTGGGGCGGCAGGTTTCCGAAGAACAATCGTAGTGAGCAGGTGGAGATCGCGCCGGAAGGCAAATTTGAAGCGACCGTACTGCGAGCGGGCGACACCGTGCTGCTGGCGTTCATCGAAGACCGAGACAAAGATGGCTTGCCTCGCAATGATGAAGTGCGCTACAAAACAGTGGATGACCTGAAAGACTGCACCGCCGCAGCAGGCTGTAAAGATCCCAAGGACTTTGATGGTGACGGCATCACCGACTTTGATGAAGCCCGGACTGGCTGGCAACTGGGCACTGCCAATAAAGCCCAAGTCTTTTCGGCTCCTTCGCTGGCGGATGCCGATAACGACGGCTGGAACGACAAAACCGAAATGGCAAAACAAACCGATCCGAACTCTGCGGATACGGATGGTGACAAACTGGCTGAGGGTGAGGGCAACCAGAAAGACCCCAACCCCTTGGTGCCTGATGCTGCATCTGTGGCAGTCGCACCGTCTACCCCTCAGGCAAGCTACTACGCCGACTTGGAGGATCTGAGTGAAGAATTTCTCAAGCCCAACAAGCTGGTGCGGTTTGGATCTGCTTACTTGACTGGGGGTTCTACTTCCATGTCCAGTCAATATGATAAGTATGCTGCCTGGAGAGGAATCGATGGTGATGCCGTTCTGCTGCCGGACGCTGAAGGTCTTGCCATCACTAATAAAGGGGCAAACGAATGGTGGCGGCTGTCTTACAAGAAACCGCAGGAGATTCGCACCCTGATTCTCTGGAATCGGTTAACAAAAGAGGCGCGACAGAATGTCCAACAGCTAGAACTGCATGTTTATCTCAACGGCAAAGATGCAATTCCAGCAATTCCACTTTGGGATGCTGCCTCCTACATTGCCGACGATCGCCGGATTTTGGTCATTAGTCTCCCGCCGGGAGTCAAAGCGGACACGCTAGAGCTAAAACCCAAACCGGGCAAGACGGCTGAGGTAGCAATCAACGAATTTGAAGTTTATGGGCCACCGCCTGCCGCTGTGCCACCCCTCAAAGGTCGCTATCGGATTGAGGTTGCCAATTCCAAGGGCGAAAAAGGATTGATTGCTGCATGGGGGGCAAATGGTGGCTTAGTCAGTGGAGGGAATCCCTTGCAAGTGTTTATGGGTAAGGCTGAAGATTGTAAGGAGGAGTGTATCTTTACGATCAATCCGATTGCGGATTGGAATCAGAGAGAAAGCACCTATTCGCTCGAAATGGTGAATGCCAAAGGACAAAAGGGATCGATCGCGGCATGGGGTTCCCACGAGGGCGTAAGTCACTTGGGTCACCCCTTGAAAATGAATACCACCGCAGCAGACTGTAATCTTAAGTATCGCTGTGAGTTTATGATTGTGCCCCTTGCTGGTAAATCGAACACTTATCGAATCATGATCAGAAGTGGCAGATCTCACCAACTCATTGCTGCTGTGATCGCTGGCTCAGCATCTCAAGGTTTGAAACATGGCGGCAATGCCTTGAACGTTGCTGGAAACGGTGCCTACAACACCTGTACACCCAACGAGTGCGACTTTATCCTGACTCCCGTTCCATAAGTTTTCAGTCTGTAACCATTCCCTTGCTGACCGGCTCAGCACATGATCAACCTCTCGATCGCCTGCATATTACGGGCGATCGCGCCTAAATCTCAAACGGTGCGATCGCCTACATCGTTTGCTGATACGTCCATACAGTATCTGCATTTCCGGGGTTTGGCTAGCTATTCGTCAAAATGAGAATTGCTGAGTCTGGGGTTGAGAAAGTCGCGGAAGGCACTGTTTAGATTAGGCACGGTTTGGGCGTTGTCTGATAAAACTTAACAAAACCATAATCTTCCTTAGATTACTTGACTAATTTTTGGGTGAAAAATGTAAAGAGTGTAAAAAAACACAGTTTATATAGGAAATCCTGTAAAGCTATAAGTCGGGCTGGATAGCCGGAGGTTTTCTGGCTCTTAGCGCCTCTACTTTTTTTAGCTAAAAGCCAAACAACCCGTAGAAGATAACACGCTCCCTATCCAGACGAACGTCAAGAGCAAGCCTGTCAAGTGTAGTGCAACGGAATTTATGACAACAATTGAAACGCTGCGTGCGAAGCTACCGTTTCCTCTCAAGCGATTGGCAGACCTGGCATATAACTATTGGTGGAGTTGGACGAGCGATCGCACTTCTCTATTTCAGAACATTAATCCTGATGAATGGCACCGCTGCGGACATAACGCTGTCGCCATCCTGGAATCAGCTTCTTTAGTGCGCCTCACCCAGCTCGCTCAAGACCCTGCTTACATCAAACGGGTGAATTCACTTGTCGAGCAATTTGACAAGTACATGAACGAAAAAAATGCTTGGGCGTCGCGCGTCGCGCCGCAAATTTCCCCACAGCGACCTGTCGCCTATTTTTGTGCGGAATTTGGCATCCACGAATCCCTCCCTATCTACTCCGGCGGTTTGGGAATTTTAGCCGGAGATCACCTGAAGTCCGCCTCTGATTTAGGCGTGCCGATGGTCGCGGTAGGGCTTTGTTATCGCCAAGGTTATTTCCGTCAACGGTTGAATAGTGGCGGTTGGCAGGAAGAAAACTACGTTAACAATCCCTTTGACCAGATGCCCCTGGAGTTGCTCAAAAACCAGCAAGGGGAACCCATCACCATTGAGATGGAAATCCGGCAACGGATTGTCAAAGCCCAAATTTGGCTGGCGCGAGTCGGTCGCGTCAATCTTTACCTCCTAGATACCGACCGACACGACAACGATCCAATTGACCGCTGGTTGACAGGGCACCTGTACGGCGGCAACCAAGAAACCCGCATCGCCCAGGAAGTCGTGCTGGGGATTGGCGGCGTTCGGGCACTGGCAGCACTGGGGATCGATCCATCGGTTTGTCATCTGAACGAAGGTCACGCGGCATTCTGCACCCTAGAGATTGCGCGACAAGAAATTCAGCGTACCGGCAAGTCTTTCTATGATATAGAGGGATTGGTGCGCGATCGCTGCGTCTTCACCACCCACACTCCCGTTCCCGCAGGTCACGATGTCTTCTCCTCAGACCTGATGGATTCCTACTTTGCTCACTACTGGCCTACATTGGGTCTGTCGCGCGAGCAATTCCTCGCCTTAGGGGCACGCCGCCTGGGCGACCCTTGGGAACCCTTCGGCATGACCGTCTTAGCTTTGCGGATGTGTCGCACTGCCAACGGTGTCAGCGAACTGCACGGTCAAGTTTCCCGCAAGATGTGGAACATTCTCTATCCCGACCGTAGCGAAGAGAAAGTGCCTATTGGTCACATTACCAATGGCGTCCATGCGCGTACCTGGACAGCACCCCTGATGGGCGACCTATATTCCCAGTACCTGGGTGAAGATTGGTCAACCCGCATGGCTGACAAACAGATGTGGGCAAAGGTGGACGGAATTCCCGATGAGGAAATCTGGTGGCGGCACCAAGTTCTCAAAGAGTGCCTGATTGCTCATACCCGTTCTAAGGTGAAATTGGCAAGGATTGGTCGCGGTGAAGAGCAATTCCGCATTGATGCCGCCGACCAGCTACTAGACCCCAACGTGCTGACGATTGGATTTGCACGACGCTTCAGTCCTTACAAGCGGGGTGACTTGCTGCTGCGGGAAGCCGAACGCGCCTTGAGGATATTTGGGAATTCCCAACGACCCGTGCAAATTGTCTTTGCCGGTAAAGCGCACCCCCATGACGAAGAAGGCAAGCGGATTATCCAGCGGTTGATGGAGTGGTGCAAGCACCCAGACATTCTCAACCGAGTTGCCTTAGTTGAAGATTACGACATCTACACGGGTCAACATTTGGTGCAAGGTGTTGATGTCTGGCTGAACAACCCCCGTCGCCCTCTAGAAGCCTCCGGTACGAGTGGGCAAAAAGTCTGCTTCAACGGCGGCATTAATTGCAGTGTCCTCGATGGCTGGTGGTGCGAAGGCTATCAAGAAGGACAAGATGGTAAGGGAAGCAATGGCTGGGCAATCGGTGAAGATGCCCACACCAGCGACCAAGAGTTGCAAGACCGGATTGATTCGGAATCTCTCTACCACCTACTAGAAGAGGAAATCGTTCCTCTCTACTATGACCAAGATGAGAAGGGAGTTCCTCATCGCTGGATTCAAATGATGAAGGCGTCGATTAAGACAAATTCGCCGCTATTCAACACCGACCGGATGATTGCGGACTATGTGACTCAGGTGTACGCGCCGGGAACTTCAGTCGGTACTGAACCAATTCTGGCAAGCGCGCTGGCGTAGCAAATTTGTAGGGGCAAACGGCACGCCCCTACATTAGGTATGAATTGACTCGATTTTGAGCTAAAAGTAGGGTGGGCAGTGCCCACCTGCTTTTTTTTGAACCGCAAAGAAGCAAAGGAAGAGAGAACAGATGAATCGGGTTTGGCAAGCTGATTTTTATCGGCGTCCTCTCAAAGATGAAAAAGGGCAGGTGTTGTGGGAGTTGTTGCTTTGCGATGCCACACGCAGCTTTCGTTATGACGCCTTTTGTCCTCAATCTGAAGCGAATGCTAGTTGGTTGGTTTCTCAGTTACAGCAAGCAGCGGGTGGAAATCTGCCGAATCTCATCCAAGTATTTCGTCCCCAGTCGTTGAGTTTGATTCAGGCAGCGGCGCAACAACTGGGTATTCAGGTGGAAGCAACTCGACGCACTAGGGCACTGAAGGAATATTTGCAAGAAAAGGCGCAACAATACCCCCATCTCGATAACTATACTTACACTGGCGAACTCTCATCTCTGGACAAGCCGCCGCCAGTCCCATTGCCAGAAAACCTCTGGGGAGAACAATGGCGATTTGCCACGCTTCCGGCGGTTGCTGTGGTGGAAGCTTTTGCAGAACGCCCGATTCCGATTCTGGAGATGCCAGAATTTCTCTTGCCGATCAATCTGGGTTTAGCGTCTACGGTGCCAGTCCCCGGTGTGGTAATTTACGGTGGGCGGCAATCGATGCGTTTGGCGCGTTGGCTACAAGAAGCGCGACCCGTGTCTCTTAATTACATTGCGGGTGCGCCGGATGGGTTGGTATTAGAAGCGGGATTGGTTGACCGCTGGATTGTTGCTACTTTTGAGGATAAAGAAGTTACGGCAGCAGCTCAAGCTTATCAACAGCGCCAGCAGCAGAGTCGGGGATTGCACTTTTTGCTGGTGCAACCAGATGAGTCGGGGATAACTTATAGCGGCTTTTGGCTGTTGCGAGGAGAGGATTGAGGTTCTTTCTCTACCAAAAGATAGATTAAAAGCAGATCGATGCGATTTGATGCGATCGCGCCTTGCACCCGGTACGCTCAACCCACATTGAAGATGCAAGAGCGGGAGAATTTCATCGCATTTTATCCCAATTAAGCAGTGTCGCAATCCTGCTAACGAGTGATTAAATCCTATGTTCTCTATCACAAGTTATATGTGGCATCAATCAATGTCTACCACAGAATCTTAGTGAGATAATAAAGGGGTGAGGAAGAAAACGGAACAACCTTTTTGATAAAGGGGAGTATTATGAAACTCAAGCTATTCGCGACCCTAACATTACTCGCTCCACTATTTTTAACTATGCCAGTGAAAGCGGAGAATCCGCTACACGTAAAACAGCTATTGTCAACGAGGGAATGTGTTCGCTGCGATTTATCAGGAGCCGATCTCAGCGGCGCACATTTGATTGGTGCTGACTTGAGAGAAGCCAATTTGCAAGGCGCTAACCTGACGAATGCGAACCTCGAAGGTGCCGATCTGACGAAGGCAAACTTGACAGCAGCTAATTTAACATCAGCTTTTGTAACGAATGCCAATTTTCAGGAAGCCAATCTCAACGCCGTAAATTTTACGAACGCTAAAATTTATGACGCTAATGTGTATGGGGCATCAATGGATGACCTGACTCTTACCGATGCTGAAATATTTAACACCGGAATCGGTATTGGTGGGGAAGATGCCGATATTCCTCGTTGGGACTAGATGGCGCTAATTAGCACTTAGAATTTTACGGAGAATTGGGGAAGTCTAATAGATTTAAAACGAGCGGCTTCCCTATTTCCGCCATCAATTAAATTTATCTTCTGAGTATCTATTAATATCAGTATTTGAGTACCCAACCCTTGAGAGGTTTAACCACCTCCGGTGTCGCTCCAGGTTGTGATGTTACTCTTTGAGAGATTTAAACCCAGTTACCTTGTCTTCGCACCGCCTGGACACGATCGCTTCTATTGAGTTTAGCGATCGCTTGTGATTTAGGGCTGGAACTTTTTTGGATATTGAGATTATTAGCGTTAATAAATGAACAGACGCCTTGGTTTTGTGCAAAGGCTCAAGCTTATATGAACAGCGCCAGCAGCAGGGTCAGGATTGCATTTTTTACTTGTGTAACCTGATTGATGGTGGGATGACTTAGAGCGGCTTTTGGCTGTTTTGAGGGGAAGATGGAAACTCCGAAGCCTTCCAAGACTAAGATTTCAAGCAACTTTAAAGAGTTTCTGCAATCTCTGGTTAGAGTTTTGGTTCGCCGATGGCTCATCTCATCAGTGCGATCGCAAAATCCATAAAAAACTAATTCTCTCACAAAAAAGTAGTGTGCATCACACTCTGGATAGATGTGCAAACTGTATATTAGTGCAGGGTTAGTTCTAAATTTAGGTGCATCAGTGATTGATATTCTGCGCGGTCATCGAGTGTTAGTAACCGGAGCTTCCGGTTTTATGGGTTCTTGGTTGACTGAGTGCTTATTAGAGCAGGGCGCGACGGTGACGACGATACTGGCTGACTGGAACCCAGACAGTCATTTTGTGCGTAGTGGAATCGTTCATCGTGTCAACAATGTTGTTGGGTCAATCGAGGATTACGATTTACTTGAAAAGGTGATTGGCGATCGCGGCATTGATACGGTGTTTCACTTAGCAGCAGTGTCGGTAGAAGGTTTGGCGTTTGAGAAACCTCGATTGGCATTTGAGATAAACATTCGTGGCACATACAACATATTGGAAGCCTGTCGCGTCCGTTCGGATTTGGTGCGGCGGGTAATCGTGGCATCAAGTGATAAAGCCTACGGTGATAGTCCCGTCTTACCCTATACAGAAGATATGCCAACGCTGGGCAGACATCCTTACGATGTCTCTAAAAGCTGCGCTGACCTAATTGCTCGAAGCTACTATCACAGCTACGGGTTGCCTGTGGCTGTAGGGCGATTTGGTAATATCTACGGCGGTGGAGATTTAAACTGGAGCCGACTGATCCCAAATACGATCCGAAGGCTACTGAGCAATGAAAGTCCTCTCATTCGTATGCCCGATAAAGGTAATTTTATGCGGGACTTTTTATATGTCAAAGATGCAGCCCATGCCTATATTGCAATGTTTGAAGGGCTAGCTCGTCCAGAAGTTCATGGAGAGGCTTTCAACTTCGCAATGGGTGGTAGTTGGACGGTGCTAGAAGTCGTGCAAAAGCTCCAGCAACTGATGAATTGCGAACACATAGAGCCGGTAATTATGAATCAAAGCCACGGGGAAATTTGGCACCAGCAGGTATCGGCAGAAAAGGCGCAAAAAATGCTTGGGTGGAGTCCCCGATATTCTTTTGATAAAGGACTAGCTGAAACAATTGAGTGGTATCTGGAGTATTTATCACCTTCAATGGTGGGCAATATTCCATCTTCAGTAGTATTAAGTGTCTAGTTGCTCGGAAGTATTTTTACCCTACCTTCTGACCAGACTTCTAAGTCTGGTCAGAAACTTCCTTGGAGAAAAATGTTTAAACGTCTCGACCAAAATTTAATAGATACAGTTGCTCAACAGGCATCCAGTAGCGATCGCTTACGACAAAGCTACAACTTCCACACCTTAGAAGAAAAAGTTCAGCGATCGCTTATTTGTCTGCAACCAGGGACTTATGTGCGCCCCCATCGCCATAAACGGGTAGGTCTCAATGGATTCGAGCTGTGCCTGATTTTGCAGGGAGCCGTAGGAATGCTTCTATTTAACGAGCAAGGCGCAATTATTCACCAAGAACAGATTAGTGCTGATGGAAAAACTTCTGGGATTGAATTACTGGAAGGAACTTACCATACACTAATTGCTTTATTGCCAAATACTGTAATTTTTGAAGTTAAAGAAGGGCCTTACGATTCCACTACTGATAAAGAATTTCTTTCATGTTTCCCTCTGGAAGGAACGATAGCGGCTGAGAAACTGGTGCAAACCTGGCATAGTTACTTTGTTAGCCCAATATAATTCGCTCCATGCCACGCCTATCTTGTGATGGTTTGGGATTTAATAGGACTACAGTGCTATTTGTCCTTTATAACTCTCTGTTTTGAGCGATCGCTATTGTTTAAGCATGGATTCTTGGCTTTTGTTGATTAATTGATTGTTTGGAAGTCCCCAATCAATCAATCGAGCGCGCTCGCCGATACCTGCCCAGTTTCTCGCGCTTCATATCTGTCAAACTTTTTGCCTTTCTCTAGCGATCGAACTCACGTTCAGTTAGTATCTGGGTAATCTGTAGTTTTTTTGTGGATAAAGGCGGATTCATGCTTCAAAACATTACTACTGAGATTGCTTATTTCGACTCACTTCCATATTTAGCCACAGTCTTAGGCGTTACTAGCATAGCGGGAATAATTGGGTGGCGCTGGTGGAAACAAAATAATACATACAAATCGCTGCGATCGCTCCCTTCGCCTCCTAAACACTGGCTGTTAGGAAATCTTCCTCAACTATTAGCAGCAGTGAAACAGAAAAAATTATTCCAGCAAATGTTTGATTGGAGTCAAGAGCTAGGCCCGATGTATGTTATATGGAATGGCAACAGGCCTGGTGTTATTTTAAGTAAAGCAAAAGTTATCGAAGATACTATTGTCAATGGGATGAAAGATGGTAGCTTAATCAGGTCGGAGCAATTACGCAAAGCTTGGAACGATGTCAGTGGTCCGATTCTATTAGGAGAAACTGGAGCTGAGTGGCAGTGGCGACGCAAAGCTTGGAATCCCGAATTCAGTTCTAGCAGCCTCACGAAATATGCAGCAATTATTAGCGAAGCTTGCGAACAAGTAATTGCAACATTGAAGGAAGCACCACCACCAAAAGAAGTTCAGGTAGATCCTCTGTTTGTAGAACTAACAATGAGAGTGATTTCTTGCCTCGTACTGGGCATTCCTGTGGATAGAAAGCTCGCGAGTCCTGAAGGGCCGCCCCTGGAAGTTTCCAAGGTGTACGAAGCGATGTCTGTTGTAGGCTATCGGTTCCTACGACAAGCTACTGGCGAGAAGATATGGATGAAATATTTGCCCTCTAAAAATTCACAAGATTATTGGGCAGCAAGGCGATATTTAGAGGAATTTTTAACTCCTCGTGTAGACTTAGCTTTACGGTTCAGAGAACAAAATAAGACCGAGTTGCCACAGGTAAGTTCTTGGTTCTCCGAATCAATGTTAGTCAAGATCGCTGCCAAAGAACCAAAATACAATCGCGACACATTAATAGCAGAATGTGTTGAACTCTTAATCGCTGGTACTGATACAACAGCCCATACTTTATCTTTTGCAGTAGGAGAGTTGAGCTTCAATCAAAGGGTTTTTCAGCAAGCACGAGACATCGTTGACCAAGTTTGGCAAAGCAAAGGCTTGATAAATACCGAAAGCCTGAAGGAATTAGCTTATATTAGTGCAATTATCAAGGAGACCTTGCGCCTTTATTCAGTAGCCTCAGGCTCGACTTCATTGGAGGCTCAACGCGACACCCTCATTGATGGTAAAGCGATTCCTCGCGGTACAAGAATAGCTTGGTCAATGCTTGCTGCGGGAAGAGATCCAGAAGTCTATGCTAATCCAGAGGAATTTCTGCCAGAACGTTGGTTAGAGAAGAGCAAGGAAAATAGTTCGCTGCCAATGATAGACTTTGGCTCAGGACCTCATCGTTGCTTGGGGGAGCATTTATCAATGCTGGAAGGAACGATGATGCTAGCATTATTGCTCCGCAACTTCGACTGGGAGTTAGTCAAGGGTCGTTCTTCTCTAGAACAATTACAGCAAAACCTGTTAATTTATCCGTCTGATAAAATGCCAGTGCGCTTTAAATTGAGAAATTCGCTTCCACAAGAAAAAACCTATCTCCAAGGTTTAAATTAAACTATTTACAGTAGATCGAAAAGTTTTGCCAACGCTAAAGAATAGTAGTGTATGGAGTAGTGCTAAAAAATTAATGCATCATTAATTTTTTAGCACTACCCAATATTGGCTTAATTCAATGGAACGGAGAATTAAGTGGTATTTTTTATGTCCGCCACCGATCGAATTGATCTTCAGAGCATCCATTGATGTAAGTATTGAGTACCCAACCTTTCAGAGGTTTAACCACTTCCGGAGTCACTCCGGGTTGTGAGGTTACTCTTCCAGAGATTTGAACCCAGTTACCCTGTTTTCGCACTGCCCGAACTGTATCGCCTCTATTGAGTTTAGCGACTACATTGGATTGAGTACTGGGGGCACTACGGATATTGACGTTATTTCCATTAATAAATGAACATACGCCTTGGTTTTGTGCAGGTCTCGATTGAGCCTGTAAAATTGGTGTAGCTGCATTTGCCTTTGTTTGGGCGATTAGCTGCAAGCCAGTGGTATAGAAACATAGCAGTGCGATCGCTGTCAGAGAGTTTCTCGAATTGCTCATCTTTATGGATTAAGTGCATCTGCACTGATGTAAATTCAGTCTCACCTTAACTGACTTACTTCCAAATAATATATTTTTTGATATTTATTTAAATTGTTAAAAGGCTATCAATCCCTCAAGCTTGCTACTTTAAGCGAGCTGACATAAATAAAGTTAAAAGTCAACTCTTCTTAATTAATCCACTACTTTTAGCAATCCCTGCTTCAGTGCATCAAACACGCGATTAATTAGCAGGTGTTCTGCTTCACTTAGGGTTTCCTGCGATAGGAATGTTGACATCAATAGACGTTGATCGGTACGAGAAATTTGGCGAAAGACAAAGATTCGCTCAACAATTTGTTGAACGGAGATTGTGGGTAAACTAGCTGAAGCTGGCATAGTTCTCTAGCAACTTTATGTAATACTGCTGCGAATCCCGCAGAACGAGATTCTGAGGACATATAAAAATATTGTAATATTTCTTTACAATCCTGTGCGCTCGCCATCTTCAAGAGAATGTAACAATTCCTTCATAATTTGGTGATTCTCATCATTGACAAATCAGATTCAAATCAGATTGTCTATCAAAACACTCCCTAATTTCCCGTAAAATAGCTTGGCGTTGTAGCAAGAAGGCAAAAAAATGACTCAGGCTCGGATTGGGATTATCGGTGGCAGCGGTCTCTACAAGATGGAGGCGCTCAAAGATGTAGAAGAGATGCAAATCTCCACGCCTTTTGGCTTCCCCTCTGATGCTTTGATATTGGGAACTTTGGAAGGAACGCGAGTGGCTTTTCTGGCACGTCACGGTCGCAATCACACGCTGTTGCCTTCTGAGTTGCCGTTTCGAGCCAACATCTACGCCATGAAGCAACTAGGCGTCGAGTACCTAATCTCTGCATCGGCGGTAGGTTCTCTCAAAGAAGAAGCGAAACCTTTAGATATGGTAGTGCCGGATCAATTTATTGACCGCACCAAGAATCGAGTTTCTACCTTTTTTGGGGAAGGGATTGTGGCTCATATTGGGTTTGCCGATCCCGTGTGCAATCAATTGGCTGGAGTTGTGGCAGATGCGATCGCATCTTTAAACTTACCCGATGTCACGCTCCATCGCGGTGGTACTTATGTTTGTATGGAAGGACCCGCATTTTCTACAAAAGCTGAATCGCATCTTTACCGCAGTTGGGGTGCCACAATCATTGGCATGACTAATTTACCAGAGGCGAAGTTAGCCAGAGAAGCAGAAATTGCTTATGCAACCTTAGCATTAGTAACAGATTACGACTGTTGGCACCCCGATCACGACAGCGTAACGGTAGAAATGGTCATTGCCAATCTGCAACGCAATGCAACCAATGCTCAAAAAGTAATTCAAGAAACTGTTCGGCGTCTGAGTGAAAATCCGCCAGTTTCTGATGCTCACTCGGCTTTAAAATATGCAATCCTCACGCGACTAGAGAACGTTCCGGCAGCAACAAAGGAGAAAATGGAGTTGCTGTTGAAGAAGTATTTGTAGTCAGCGGGTTTTTCATGCATTAACTTTCTACCAAGGACTCCCAATCATTGTGAAAGCTGACCAGAAATAAGGATGCTTTAGGTCTTTATCTCCGATTGATGCAAGAGAGGAGGGTAGAGGCATATTGCCATCAGAAGTATGCAGTTTTCCCCCTTCTAATCGCACCTTTCCCTTTAACATTGCTAGCTGTGCCTGTCGCAAAGCTTCCGCCTTAATCGGGGCTTTTTTCAATTCTTTGTAGAAATCTGTCATTAGCCCCAATGTGCCTTCATCGCTGACGTACCAAAGACTTGCCAGCGCTGACTTCACGCCTGCTTGCACGGCAAACCCGGCAAAGCCCAACTCGGCTTCTTCATTTCCCAGTGCGGAACGACAGGCACTCAGCACTAATAATTCCACCGCTGGTTTATTCCAGCCCAACTGACGCACTTGATCCAATCTCAATTGAGTGTCCCACAGCTGAATATAGGAGTTGCCGAGTGCCCCTGACTTAAATTCTGCATGAGTTGCGAGGTGGATAATTTCGTAGGGTGTAGAAGTGCGTTGTGCTTTTAAATTCTTGAGAGTGAAAGCTTCGTTGAGGAAGGATTTACCCTGCCATAGTTTAGAAGTAATCATCGACAATTCTACCGGCACAGCAGGCAATGGATTTTGCGTTTTGTTGGTAAAGCGGTCGGCACCCATTGCCAAGACTTTAGCGTTTTTAATGTTAGCGTAGCGGGTATCGGTGAGGCTGAGGCTAGGCATGAGACCGATACTATATTTCTCGATTAAAAACTGTTGACCGTCATGGAGGGCGGCGATAGGAAGCGATCGCAAGCCTGCATCCATAATGAAGACTAAATTCTGGATACCTTGGGCTTCTAACTCGTCCTTGATGGGTGCAATTAGCCACTGATACAGTTGTTCGGCGGGGGCACGGTAGTCGTCATTCAGTTTATTTTTATTGGTAATGGCGTTCCGCAACTTTCCAGCGACTTTCAGGATTTGCGATCGCGAAGCGGATGCGCCCAGCGCTCCTCGCTTGCTACCTGCTACACGCACCCGTTTCGTTTTCCCCTCTCCTGTTACCAGAATTAGCTCTAGTCGCTCATCGTCTTTGTTAATTTGAGTTTTTTGGCTACTAGAGACTTGATCCGGTGCAAAGACTGCATAAACAAATGCTGATTTGATGCTCGTCTGCTTCTCGATTTGGCTCAATAGGTTGGCGGCTGCTTTCGGATTGGTGATATTTCCCGTTTGCCCCAGATGTTGGTCAAATTTAGAGGTGATTGTGCTATCCAGGTCGCTCGTAGTATCAACCGTTACGTCAGAGACGCTAGTAGGCGTATTCAGAGGCATCGCGCCGAAGTAGGGAAGCAGGTTGTCTCCCGGACGGCGGGGAGTAATTTGAATATTGCCTTGGCGGTAAGGGCCAGGAAATTCTTTAGATGGCAAAATCGTACTGAGGAACCCAGTTCCGGTGGTGAGAGCGCCAGCCGTACCGTTTTCTGTCGCATCTCCTACCACGAAGGGAGTAAAGGAGGAACCGCCTCCGTGGGAAATCATAATCGCGCCGTCCCCAGCGCCTCCAATCGTGGAAATGCTGGTCGCAAATGGGTTTTTGGAATCGGTGAAGGTGCCTGTAGCGCGGAAGAACCGATCGGTTGTAATTTTAACAACGCCTCCGAAGGCGCTCCCTCCACTTTGGGCATTGATGGAGACAACTTGAATGTCATCCATTGGCTTTTTGTTGAGTTCAATCAGCGGGTTCGCCAAGGTGACATTTCCACCTTTCCCGAAGCTGGAACTAGAGTCGATAACTCCAGCAGTGATGATGCCTTGAGCGGAAACTTCAATATCCCCACCGCCTGCTGTTCCTTGAGAGAGCAAATTGCCGCTTTGAATGGCTGCTGCATCGCTTAGGAGAGCGTGAAGCGGAGCTATCGCCGTTAGGCGAATCGCGCCGCCGGTGCCATTGGTAGAAGATGTGTCAATATTTGCCGTGGTGATGCTACCTGGAGCCGCAACGGTGACTGCACCCCCGCCGGTTGTACCTTTGGAGGTCACATTTGCAGCGGTAATGGCTCCTTTTTGGCTGGTAAGTGCGATCGCTCCCCCGGTGCCTTTTTCGGAAGCAGAATCAATATTGGCAGCAGTGATATTGTCTTGAGCAGAGACAGTGATGGGAGAACCGGAAGTTTTCACATTTCCAGTCTGTACGGTTCCGTTTTGGCTGGTAAGGGCGATCGCATTTCCAGCACCTTTAGTCGCTGTTGCGTCTAGATCCAGCGTCGTGATGCTGTCATTGGCGATAACTGTAATTCCCCCAGCATCCGTATCGCCTTTGGATATCAAACTTCCCGTTTGTATCGCGCCTTGTTTGCTGTTGAGAGCGATCGCACCGCCAGCACCCGTTGCAGAAGAGGAGTCTAAGGCTGCGGTATTAATGGCTTCCGTGTCACTGGTAAGGCTAATTCCCCCACCCTTAGAGGTGATATTGTTGGTAGTGATTTTTTGATTGGCGGTGAGATTAACCTTGCCACCGGATGAATCTAAAGTGCCATTACTAGCGATTGCACCTTGAGTGCTATTGAGGGCAATTTCCCCACCTTTGGAAGTGATATTGCTAGCGCTGACTCCGCCATTCCCATTTAGACTAACGTTGCCACCGGATGAATCTAAAATGCCATTACTAGCGATCGCACCTTGAGTGCTATTGAGGGCAATTTCCCCACCTTTGGAAGTGATATTGCTAGCGGTGACGCCTTGATTGGCGGTGAGATTAACCTTACCGCCGGATGAATCTAAAATGCCATTACTAGCGATCGCACCTTGGCTACTATTTAGAGCAATTTCCCCACCTTTGGAAGTAATATTGGCTGCGGTGACGCCTTGATTCCCATTTAGATTAACCTTACCGCCGGATGAATCTAAAATGCCATTACTAGCGATCGCACCTTGGCTACTATTTAGAGCAATTTCCCCACCTTTGGAAGTAATATTGGCTGCGCTAACTCCACCATTCCCATTTAGATTTACCTTGCCACCATTGGTGTTGAGACTACCTCCCGCCTGAATATTATTGGCGGTAATATTTATACCAGCTGGTTTAGTTGTCGTAATGTCACCTGCCAGCGTCGTAGTGCTACCAGATAACTGCGTCAGACTGCCTGCAACAATTGTTGAAAGGGCGGTCACATCGGTAGCATTCTCGATTAAGATTGCGCCTAACCCTTTACTTTCTCCCGCACCCACCGTTTTGCCGAAGAAGATGTTGCCGGTGCCTGCGATCATCTTTAGATCGTTGTATTCGCCCTTTTCGCTATCCAGGGTGCCATTGAAAGAAATGTTACCCGCACCCAAGAAACCTGTATTGAGGAAAGTATCATCCGTCAGAGTGACATCACCATTAAAAATGATGTTGCCATCCAAAGTCGTGATGATGCCTGATAAGAGTGTCTGCTTGGCGTTGACAGTCAATTGTTGGTATACATCGGCGCTGTTGCCTTTTAAGGTTGCATTCTCGCCACCGATAATGACAACACCCAAGTCATTATTGATAGTTAAATACTTCAGGAGATTCGGACTACCGACGTTCCCTTTAAAAATCGCTTGACCTGCACCCGGATTGAGCGTCAGTCCCTGTCCCTGCTGGTTATTAGGTGGTTGTTGAGCGCTAACATTGCCTTCAAAGATAATGTCACCGCCGCCGCTTGCGAGTGCGATATCAGTCGTCAGCCATACAGTTTTGCCGAGTTGACCTAGGCTAATGTTTTGCCCATTGGTAGTAATATTTGCTCCCAATTTGGTTGTCGCACCGTTGAGAGCGATCGCAGCATCATCCACTCCCTGAATTGTCCCGTTGACGTTAATCGTGCCATTCGGAGACTGAATTTTCACCGGATCGTCGAAGGTGACAGCATTGACATCAATCGTCCCAGTTCCGCTGTCACTACCAATGATGATGGGCTTAAAGCCACCCAAAGCATTAATATCTTTTTGGGTGATATCCAGCGCTGGTGTTTCTTCAAATCCGCCAATTGCGATCGCTTGATCGGGTGTTGCAGGCTGAAGCTGAACGGTACCGCCGCCAACGATTGTATTGTCTCCCCCGTCAAAGTTAATTTCAGCAGCCGTCAAATTGAGATTTCCGGTCAGATTGGCAGTGCTTTTAAATGCGACCAATGCTGCATTACTCACAGTCAAATTGCTGAGTGCAGCGCTTTTTCCCACCGGATTATTAAAGATAACGTTGCCAGTACCTGCTGCTAGATTCAGGTTCTGAGTTCCATTGACAGTATTGCTAAAGCTGATATCGCCTACTCCCGCACCCGTGTTGAGAGAGACTGCGCCGGTTAGGTTCACCGCACCGCTGAAGCTGATAGTGTCGTTGGTGGTAGTAATATCTCCAGCGGTAATGACTCCTCCCGTCCCACCTTGACTGAAGGCTCCATCGAGGTTCATATCTGCGGCAGCATCAATTGTCAGCGTTCCAGTATTGTTGATACTGACGCCACCACTATTTGTCGTGGTAACTGGGCTTTTGAAAACAAAGTTGTTGCCGTTTAAGTGAATGCCGTTGGCGCTATTCGTATTCAGTGCGCCGTTGAATGTGGTGGTGCCACTACCTGCTTTCTGAGTAATACTGGCGGCTGTAATTGCTTGTGCTTGTACGTTTTGGGCACTGTTAATGGTTACAGAACCAAGTTTGCTGCTACCCCCGACCGCATCTGTAAAATTGATGTTGCTAGTACCGGCAGTCAAAGTTAGGTCGTGATTGCCATTCAAGGTGTTGCCAAAGCTAATATCGCCTGCACCCGTTTCCAGGAGAATAGAACCTGTAAGATTTACGCCTTGGTTAAATTGAATGCTGCTAGCGGTGATATTGCCTGCTGTGGAAACGCTACCCGTGCCATTTTGCACAAAGGCTCCGCTTAAGTCCATCTTTACACCAGAAGCAATCGTCAGCACATCGCTATTGGTGAGGGTAAGATTGCCTCCATCTGTGGTATCAATGCCTGAATTAAGAGTCGTTGCACCGCCGATGAGATGAATCGATGCATTAGTGGTAATTCCCGGCGATGTTCCCTGCACCGTCAGCGTCCCTTTGCCAGCTTGAATCGTTACAGCATCTTTGAAGGTTGCCGAATCTACAACGATGTTTTGGCCTTCGCTAGCATTCCCAATGGTGATGCTGCTAAATCCGTCTTTCAACGCTGCCAGGTCAGTATCGTTGATATTTAGATGGGAAGCATCTTTATCGAATCCAATTGCGATCGCTTTCCCCACCGTTGCTGTCTGAAGTGTCAGATTTCCCGTGCCAGCAACCGAATCCGTTCCGCCCGAAAAGTTAATTTCATCCCCCTTTAGGATGATATCCCCGGTCAACAGAACATTATTCCCATAGCTTTGACTATTAGCAGTGGTCACATTACCGTTGAGCTTGGTTGTCCCACCAACTCCAGTGGTAGCTAGGCTAGCAGTATTGACAGTGCTGTTGAAGGTGATATCACCGATACCAGCGTTCACAGTTAAATTTTTCTGACCATCAACTGTACTGTTGAAAGCGATCGCGCCATTGCTAGCGCTAGTATCAAAATTGACATCCTCACTTAAGCTAACGCCTTGGTTAAACTTAATGCCGCTAGCGGTGATATTTCCACCTGTAGAAACTTTACCCGTACCGTTTTGTAAGAAGGCTCCAACCAGAGTCATGTCTGTGGCAGGGGCAATTGTTAGTTGTCCACTGTTATTGATAGTGACGCCGCCACCCGTGGTATTGATGGCACCGTTGAGCTTGAAAATGCTGCCCTTCAGGTTAATATCACCCGCAGCGTTCAGCGTACTGTAGGTGGTGGTGCCAGTTGTGGGGGTGACGGCTCCCTGAGTAATGCTAGTTGCTGAAATTGCCCCAGCTTGTACGTTGCTAGCACTGTGAATTTTAAAATTGCCCAGTCCGGAAGCATTGCTCAGTGTAATATTTCCCGTACCTGCGCTCAGTTCTAAGTCTTTGCCATCACCTGTAATGGCTCCGGTGAAAATATCGCCGCCACCAGTTCCGGTATCCAGCTTCAGCAGTCCCGTCAGAGTAACGGGACTGCTGAAGCTAATTTTGTCGTTGCTAGTGGTAATGTCACCTGCTGTGGAGACTGCCCCCGTCCCAGTTTGGCTGAAGCCTCCGGCAAGATTCATGTCTGCGTTTGCAGCAATGGTCAAATTGCCACTGTTGTTGATGGTGACAGTGCCATTGGAGGTAGTTGTGACAGGGCTGTTGAAGATAAATTCAGTGCCACTCAAGTTAATCCCAGTGGCGGTATTTGTCTTCAATTCTCCATTAAAGGTGGTGGTGCCTGTGCCTGCTGTTTGGGTAATGCTGGCAGCAGCGATCGCTTTTGTGTCTACATCTTTGGCGCTGGTGAAAGTGAGGTTGCCTATCGGGGTATCACTACTACCCACTGCACCATCAAGCTTAATGTTACCCGTGCCTACGCTCAGTTCCATGTTCTTGCCACTGCCTGCGATCTCTCCGGTGAAAGCAATGTCACCGCTACCCGTTCCGGTATCGAGTTTGATATTTCCGGTGAGAGTGACATTTCCACTAAAGCTGATGCCGGTTTCAGCTTGAATATTACCCGCAGTGGAAACGGTTCCCAACCCTGTTTGCAGGAAGGCTTCTCCTAAGTTCATGTCTGCGTCAGGAGCAATCGTCAGTTTCCCGCTGTTATTGATAGTGATGCCGCCACTGGTGGTATTGATGGCACCCTTGAGGTTAAAAATATTACCAGTTAGCTGAATGTCGCTGGCAGTTATCGCACTGTAAGTACCGCTGCCAGCATTTTGAGTAAGGCTAGTGACGTTGATAGCAGCATTGGCGTTGACATTGCCGCTGTCAATTTTCAGGTTGCCGAGAGAGATACTGTTACCAACAGCATTGTTGAATTGGATAGTGCCCTTGCCTGCCTCTAAAGTCAGGTTTTGACCGCTGGGGTTTGTCCCGTTTAGGGTGTTATTAAAGGTGATATTACCCGTCCCTGTACCTGTTTTGAAAGCGATGTCCGCTCCAGTAAGAGTGACTGCACTTTTAAAGTTGATACCGTTTTCGGCGGTAATATTGCTTGCAGTAACGACCGATCCGGAGCCGTTTTGCACGAAGGCTCCCCCTAAATTTATGTCTGCATTAGGGGCAATCGTCAGCTTGCCACCGTTGGTAATCGTCAAATTCTTGATTACAGATAACGGTAGCGATAGTGGTGCAGTGACATCTACAGTCCCTTTACTAATAAAGGTGAGATTCTCGGTAAGCGGGTTGAGAAGTGTCCCGATCTGGATGCTGGTGGTGTTGGTAGCATCCCCGATAATCAAATTACTGGCTGTAATATTTTTCAGTTGATCGAGAGTGAAGTTAATTCCTTCGACACTAATTCCTACGCCGATGCTTTGCCCTGAAAATTTGGGTGCCAGAGTAACTTCTGAACCCGCAATTGTTGATAAACCTAGGTCGAACTTGTCAGCAGTCAGGACAATGGGGTTAGCCTTGGCATCAACAGTACTCCCAAATTTAATTTCGTTTGCGGTTAGCTTGATACCACTTCCACCGCTGGTATTCAGCGCTCCCTTAAAGCTAGTGGTGCCTGTACCTAACGTTTGAGTGATGCTGGTGGCGGTAATTGCTCCAGATGTTACGTCGCCAGCACTGTCAATTATCAGAGCGTCCAGTCCGGTCGTGCTGCCCAGTTTAATAGTTCCTGTACCAGCACTCAGTTCTAAGTCTTTGCCACCGCCTATAATGGCTCCGCTGAAAGTAATATCACCGCTACCCGTTCCGGTATCCAGCTTGACATCTCCCTTCAGGGTAACGGGACTGCTGAAGCTGATGTTGTCATTGCTAGTGGTAATGTCGCCTGAGAGAGAAACTGAGCTATTGCCTGTTTGTTCAAACGCTGCATTCAGTTCGATGTCTGCGGCAATGGTTAGAGTACCGCTGTTATTGATAGTGAGCTTGCCGAGTGGCTTGGTGCTACTACCCACTGCACCATCAAGCTTAATGTTACCCGTGCCTGCACTCAGTTCTAAGGCTTTGCCACCGCCTGCGATCGCTTGACTGAAAATAATGTCACCGTTGCCAGTTCCGGTGTTAAGTTTGATATCCTTTGCGAGCGTGACGTCACCGTTGAAGTGGATATTCTTGTTGTTGGTAATGTCACCATTCAGTGTGATTTGACCGCCAGTAATAAAGGTTAAATTCTTGTTCTGGAAAAGGGTCGATCCATTTGTACCGATGGCAATTCCGCCGGTATTGGTGCTTACCCCAACGATCAAATTATCAGCCGTGATGTTATTCAGCTGAGTTGCTGTAAAGTTCAAGTTTTGATCGGTATTGTCAATCCCAATCTTTGTCGTTGCTTTCTTGGGTCTTAGGATGACATCTGAACCTTTAATGGTTGAGGAACCCAGTTTAATCGTGTCAGCCGTCAGAACAATCGGTTTCGCTCCGGCATCTACAGGTTTATTTTTGAAATCAATAGTATTTGTAGTTAGCTGAATACCACCCTCACTACTAGTTTTCAGCGCTCCATCAAAGGTGGTGGTACCCGTACCTGCTTTTTGGGTGACGCTAGCGGCGACGATCGCTTTTGTGTCTATGTTGGTGGCGCTGGTGAAAGTGAGGTTGCCTATCGGGGTATCACTACCCACTGCACCATCAAGCTTAATGTTACCCGTGCCTGCGACCAGCTCTAAGTTTTTGCCACCACCTGTAATGGCTCCGGTGAAAATATCGCCGCCACCAGTTCCGGTATCCAGCTTGACATTTCCCGTGAGGGTAACAGCACTTTTGAAGCTGATTTCATCCTTGCTAGTGGTAATGTCGCTACCAATGGAGACTGTTCCACTTCCGGTTTGGTTGAAGGCTCCGCCTAAGTTTAGATTGGCATTAGCATCTATCTTCAGCAGCTGCGTGCTATTAATTGTCAGACCGCCCTTGAGCTTTATCGGAGCGTTCAAGTTGACGGTCGCAGCGTCCAACGCAAGATTGTAAGTATTGGTATTGCTGCTGGCATTGATAGCACTTTTTACATCAATGTTTTCCGTGGCTGCAATTGATACATTGCCACTGTTAAGCATGGTTTTCACCTTGCCAGCGGAAATCTTGAATGTATCGTTGTCCTTGCCATCATCAGCCAGGATTGTCTTGTCATCAAGCTGATTGTTGTCATCGTCTGCGGTATCAATGACAACGCTTTTCGGGTCTAATAGCAACTGACCGCCCTTTCCTAGGGGCGCACCCACATCTACTAAACCGTCAAAGTCCAAGTTTTGTTTGCCTGACACTTCGACAAAGCCACCATTTCCACCTTGAGTGCCGCCACGAGCTGTAATATTGCCGTAGAAGCGGGTTGTCTCATCTGCCCAAACAATTACTTTACCGCCGTTGCCGTTGAGGAGAGCATCTGCGGCAATCAGAGAGTCGCTACTGACGTAGGTGCGCGATGCATTTGGTAGTGTGCCCTTCCCTTGATAATCGCCGCCAATTCGCACTGTGCCGCCGCCGAGGGTTCCGGAAGCATTAATGTTGGCACCCACCAATCCCACTTTATTGCCGACAATTTGGACGGTGCCTCCGGTTTGTCCTGGGGCAGTGTTTGAGGTATTCAGGGAACCAGAAGCAATTACAGTACCTGTATCTGTGGGTATTGCAGTACCGGAACCTGTTAAATAAACCGTGCCGTCAGCGGCGACAGTCATTTTCGTGGCTCCCACATCCCCAGCACCTGTCAACAGCTGAGGTAAGGAGGCAATCGGAAGCTTCCAGTCATTCGGTTGATTGCCTGCTGCTGCTAGGGGTTGAATTTCTACACTCAGTAAACTTCCTGCCTGAGAAATGCGTACTACGCTCTCACCAGGCACTGCTGCCACCGTGATATTACCTCCCGGTGCTGACAATTGCCCGGTACTGACTACGGTGCCACCGAGTAAGGTTAAATTCTGTCCGGCGTTGACTGCCAAGTTTCCAGCATTTGCGATCGCTCCCGGCTGACTCATTGCGAAGGCAAAGCCGTTGGGCGTACCCACTAAAGCGTTATAGTCGTTGGCACCTGTGGCGCTGAACCAATTGCTCCCAAAGCCAATGCCGTTAGCAGTGGTGGCGGTGAAGGAGGCAGGCACATTTAGGCTGGCTCCTGCGCCAAAGATAATGCCTGCGGGGTTCATCAAGAACAGGTTTGAATTCCCACCCGTAACCTGGATGAGACCGTTAATTACTGAGGCATTTCCCCCATTGACACGACCCAGGATGTTTTGAATGGATGGGTTTGAGAGGAAGTTGCCTATCTCGTTTTGATTCAGCCCAAACTGAGTGAAGCTGTGGAAGAGATTCGAGCCATTACTAGAAAGGGTGCCGCCACTAATGTCAATCTGGTTTCCATTCTGGTTAACCAGAGTATTCGTGTCATTGGGAGCCGGAATGATTGACTGTGCTGAGGTGGATGTGGCACCTACAGAACCCCCATACAACAACAGGGCTAACAGGGCACCGATTCTGCTGGTAAATACTGACATCAATCTCTTCCTTAGGGGTGATGAAAAATTTGCGGCAACTCTACAGTCCCCAATTTTTCTGGGTCACTCCGTAATATCACAGCTTTGATGAAGGAATGATTAATTAGATATTGAATACTTTAAAGAGTTGATAAAGATGGGTATTTTGCTTTAGGAAATTTTCATAAAGCTGGCTATTTTTGCTTTGGTTTTTATAGGCTGCTTGTTGAATTCATTGCAACTGAAGCCTTTTTGAGACCTGCCTCAACTTTGCATTTTTTAACTTTCGACAGGTAGCAGGATTAATATTCGACCATTCAGCAGCAAACCTGATTTTTTAGACAAAGCAGGCTAGTGGTTAATCATTTTTCGTCAAAAGCAGATGTGGAAGTGTAAAAATAATTATTAATTAGTAAAAATATTTGTGTATTTATTTATAGTATTTTTTAGCCGAAATATACATTATGAATTGGCTCGATCATTTAAGCGTGAACAGATGGAAAGATTCTCAGGTATGGGAATATTTTATAAATATTGTTTTTTATGGCTAATTGTTCATTGATTAGCAATCTTGCCATTAGCTGTCCCAAATTAGTTGCAGATGAATTGAGAAGTGGGATACATCTGTAAAGACATGACAGTCAAAAAGTCCCTACCGAACGTTAGAGCTGCACTATATTCCACCCAACTGACAAACGCTCTAAATTTCTCAAGCAAGCGATCGCTTCGCTGAGTGCAATACTCATGATTGTTAACCTCTCCCAAACGAAAAACTTCTCCCGTTGAGTTACAGGAGAAGCTTTTCAGAAGACTTGAGTGTTGACAGATTTTAGGCTTGAACCATGCCACCAGCAGCTTGAAAACGAGCGCGGGCGCGTCTGAGGGCTTGAGTTGCTTGAATTTGCTCTTGACGGGAACCACCACCCTCAACCTGATTAAGCCTCGCCTCAGCTTCGGTATAAGCAGCACGGGCTTGTTCCCGATCGATTTTGTCGCCGCGCTCGGCACCGTTAACCAGAATGGTTACTTCATTCTCATCCACTTCTGCAAAGCCACCCATGAGGGCGATGGACACCCAATCTTTACCAGAACGGACACGCATGACACCGATATCCAGTGCGGTCAATAAAGGAGCATGACCGCTGAGGATACCGAGTTGACCTGTAGTGCTAGGCAGAATTACTTCTTCAGCACTAGAATCCCAGACAGTTCTGTCGGGAGAAACAACGCGAACAGTTAAAGCCATAATTTGTGAGTTGTCAGTTGTTAGTTGGTCATTGGTCATTGGTCATTAGTCATTAGCCAGTGAAAAAAGGCTAATGACTAATGGCAAATGCCTATGGACTAGCTTTTGATTTTTTCAGCTTTAGCGATCGCTTCTTCAATATTGCCGACCATGTAGAAAGCCTGCTCTGGCAATGAATCCAGCTCTCCAGACAGAATCTTCTTGAAACCGTTGATTGTTTCTTGCAGATTCACGTATTTCCCTGGAGATCCGGTGAAGACTTCTGCCACGAAGAATGGCTGAGACAAGAAACGCTCAATTTTACGCGCACGAGCCACCGTCAAGCGGTCATCTTCAGACAATTCATCCAGACCCAGAATGGCGATGATGTCTTGCAGCTCTTTGTAGCGCTGTAGCGTTGCCTGAACTTCACGAGCAATCGCGTAGTGTTCCTCACCAACAACACTGGGTTGCAACATGGTGGAAGTGGAATCTAGCGGGTCAACAGCGGGATAAATTCCCTTCGCTGCTAAGCCACGAGACAACACAGTGGTTCCGTCCAAGTGAGCAAAGGTGGTTGCTGGCGCGGGGTCGGTCAAGTCGTCGGCTGGTACGTAGACGGCCTGAATTGAGGTAATCGAACCTTCGGTGGTGGAGGTGATTCGCTCTTGCAGGTCGCCCATATCTGTTGCCAGAGTCGGCTGATATCCCACAGCAGAAGGCATCCGTCCCAGTAGCGCTGATACTTCCGAACCCGCTTGCACAAACCGGAAGATGTTGTCGATAAACAGCAGCACGTCTTGCTTACTGACATCGCGGAAATACTCAGCCATTGTCAGTGCGGCTAACCCAACGCGCATTCTCGCTCCGGGTGGCTCGTTCATCTGACCGTAGACCAGGGCGATTTTCGATTCGCTGAGGTTATCTTCTTTGATAACCCCAGATTCTTTCATTTCGTTGTAGAGGTCATTTCCCTCGCGGGTACGCTCTCCCACACCGCCGAACACAGACACACCACCGTGATTGATCGCGATGTTGTTGATCAGTTCCATCATAATGACGGTTTTACCAACACCAGCACCGCCGAATAAACCAATCTTGCCACCACGGCGATAAGGAGCCAGCAGGTCTAACACCTTGATTCCGGTTTCAAACACCGATGGCTTCGTTTCCAAGTCAGTGAACTTGGGAGCCGGACGGTGGATGGGGAAGGTTTCTTCAGTATTGACTGGCCCTTTATTGTCTACGGGTTCGCCAAGAACGTTGAAAATCCGACCCAGAGTGGCAGGGCCAACGGGGACGGTAATGGCAGCGCCGGTGTCTACTACTTCCATGCCGCGCACCAAACCATCGGTGGAACTCATGGAAACAGCACGCACTTGGTTGTCACCCAAAAGTTGCTGCACTTCGCAGGTTACGGACACGTCCTGTCCGGCTTCGTTTTTGCCTTCAACTTTTAAGGCATTGTAAATCTGCGGCATTTTGCCGCTGGGAAACTCCGCATCGATAACGGGACCGATGATTTGGGTAATACGCCCTACGTTTGTCTTGTCTGTGGTGGCTACCATGCTTGTGCCTATGTTGTGAATCTATCTGTATAGATACGGGAAAACAGTCTTAACATTTAGCAATGCCATTTTCCAGAGTACCACTGAAAGGATGCCGAATCTGTCTGGCGGCTTGAGTTGATCCCCATATAGGAATATAGGATGCGATCGCGCTCATGCGAAGCGAGGCGTTAGCCTAGCGCAGAAAAAGTCAGTTCGCTCTTTCGTGTTCTGAATCGAGACAGTGCCGTATCATCTTTGGGTTTCTGCCAGTGGCGGAGATTGCTCTAATTGTTGAATCAGTAACCAGACGACGGCACCAAGAGCAAGTTAGTAGCTATAAAAAAATGGCTGTGCCTCCTGAAAGACACAGCACTATCAAAAATTATGCTTCGGATCTAAGCTCTTACTCTTGTGCCTGAGATAGGCAAACCACCTAAACTATCTTTGCCATCCCAGCCAAATTAAGCTTTTAGTGCTTTTTGCTTGTGGCGACGGCTCATCAAAGTCATACCACCGACACTCAGCAAGCCGAGCATTAAGCTGGGTTCCGGAACATCCTTCGGAGGCGCTACGACTCCCACAGACTTACCTTTAATGAACACAGCGGAATCGAATGAAGTATCTCCTACATCCTTAATCTTGATGCTAAGAGTGTTCTTGGCGTTTTTGTTGAGCAAACCTTCAAACGTCAAGGTTTTGGTGTAACCATCTAACTCAGTACCAAGACTCCCTAGGGGATTGTTAATGTAGTCGGCATGATAAGGACCAGCCGCATTGGGAACAAGGTTGTTAATCGTGACGGTTTTGCCATCGGTCAACTTCGCTAGGTTGACGCCATTGAGCAACAGTTCAAAAGAGTCGTTGTACGCAGAACCACCCCACTCTACGAACTCTTCCGAGCCGAAGACATATTGGAAGAACAGCTTCTCTACGGTCGCGCCAGCATCAAAGCTAATATCGAGCTGAGCCAATGTTCCAGAACCTGAAGTACCTTCAGAATCATTAGGACCGACTACATCGGTGACATTCCCGGTACTCAAGACGATGCCGTCTTTCAAACCGAAGGGGTCGTCACTGAAAAGACCAAAAGCATCAGTATTGCCTGTGGCATTGACCGAAAAGTTACTCAATCCAGTCGTATCGCCCAACAGAGCATTCAGCAAAGCATTCGTATTGTTGTTTGGAGTTACCGTGAATGCCATTGCTGAATTCCCAAACATCGTCAGGGCAGCAGTAACACCAATAGCGGCTGAAGCAGAGATTTTACTAATAAGATTCATGGTTCGTCTCATACAAGATAGATGCTGGCAGTGAAAATGCCTAGGTGTTCGCAGCTTTTTTATAAACAGAAGCTGTAACTACTTAGAAAGTTTGTTCCTTAGGCTTACTTTTACTACAGGTACAAGTATGCGTATTTCGTAAAAGCTACTGATTAATTTTGATAATTCTTCAGCACTTATACAAATGTATATTCGGCTCAAAATGTCAATAAGTGAATCTTATAAAGTTGGAGAAAGACGAACTGTAGAAATTACTTAGGCTTTAATGTTGTTTTTGCTTACCAGCTATCAAGGCATGAAAGCCTTTTCAGGTAAGGTATCTGCTCATCAATATTTATCCGCAGCTTTACAGAAAACTTACAATTATAAAATAACTTACAAGGGAAGAATAGTTGCGGAATTTCCTATCCAATAAAGCTTTAATAGTAATTTGCTGCTGAAAAATAAATGAAGATTCTATGAAGCTCTAAGTTGACAGATACGTAAATTTACTTAAGAAGTATTACGTAGAACAGGTTTTTATTAGCTGCAATCTGCCTGCAAGAGCTTGGCTTCATCGTCGGGCGATCGCTTGTAAGGCATCTTAGGCAAGACGCGAACTGACAAGTCAGCGCTTCGCGATCGCGTTCTCCTGATTCACCATCGCATCTAGGGAAAGCCTCAATTGAATCATTCCGCAAAAAAACTGCCATGCCTTCGACAAGGAAGGCATGGTAGTCACGCAGTTAATCTGGCGCGAGGTGGATTGGCTTTTATCTTAAGCTTTGCCTTGCTGTTTGCGCTTGATCTGTGAAGTTGCCCCAAAAGCACCTACTGCTAGCAAACCAAGCACTGAAGCGGGTTCGGGGACTGACGTAGCTGCTTGCCCGAAAGTGAAGTTATCGAGAGTTGCGCGGGACACGAAGCCAGTTTGGGTGAAGGAGTCGGTGTCGTTGCTGTCGATGACGCCATCGTTGTTGGTGTCTCTGAGACCGTCCTGGTTCCAGGAGAAGTGGTGGGGAACTCCCAGCAACTTGATTGAGCTGATTGCCGTATCAGATGTGAATCCAACAAAATTAATTGAGGGATCGAAATCAAATACCTGGTCATTGATACTGATCTTAAAGTCGCCAGAACTTTGGTCGATCAAGTTCTTGAAATCGAATGCGATCGCTGTCGTATTCGATGGGAGAAGAATACTGAGGTGCTTGCTAACAGAATCGGAAGAGGATTCGCCACCGTATGACCGTGACTCCGAGTAGCTAAAGCCATAGGTATATAGCGCATCACCTGAACCTAAAATGGGGACTGAGTCACTATAGTCGTAGCCGTAAGGAAAACCCCCAACCACCGCCTTGGAATCACCACCTTTAAATTGGACACCTTTCTCCGTAAGGGTGGTGGTGCTGCCTCCGTAGTATGTGGACCCGTCGCCGTAGGGGTCGTTATCAGCTGTGTGCAAATCTTCAAAGTCAATATTCTGGAGATTTTTTGATCCAGCATTGAAGGCTGCACGATCCGAGTAGAAGGTTAAAGCTTGGGCAGGAGCAACAGCGGCGATTGCTGCAAGGGCTGCGGTTGCTACTATGACAGCATGAGGAATAAATTTCTTAACCAGGGTAGAAATAGCCATTAAACTTTTGACTCCAAAAAGGTGAACGTTGCGGTCTGAATACCCAGCCGTGCGAACATGCAAAATCTCTGCTGGGTCTATGAATATCCAGCTAGTGCGATCGCAGTTTTTCGATTAACAGTAGCGGTAAATACTTAAAATCTTCGTTCGTTAGGCTTATTTTGATTACAGGTCAAAGTATAGGTATTACGGAAAAGCTAGTCCTTGATTCTGATAATTCTTCAGAACCAAGACCCGTATTTTTTTTGCTCTAAATGTCAATAAGTAATTTTACATAAAATTGAAAAAGAGATGACCTAGAGAAATTACTTAGCCTGCTCTCTTACTTTCATTCGCCAATCATTAAAAAGCGAAACCGTTTTCACGTATAGCATTGAGCGCTCAATATCTATTCGCGGTTTTACAAAAAATTTACAATGATAGAATCAAGTGGAAAGAAAAATATTTACCAAGTGACCTGTCCCACAAAGCTTTCAAACTAAATTAAAACTAAAATCTCAATGAAAATTCTATAAAGCTTCAAATGACTAATCTTGTGAAACTACGTAAGGTTATTACGTAGAAGAAAGGGTCTAATTGGTTACAACCTGCTGACAAGACTTTGGTTCATCGCCGAGCGATCGCTTGTAAGGCATCTTAGGCAGGACACGATAGCGAAGCGCTGACTTGTCAGTTCGCACCTTTATGTGAGGCAAGTGAATTCTGAGCGATCGCTCTCTTGTATACTCAATCGAGAGAGAATGCCGTCTCACCTTTGGGTTCCTGCCAGCAGCGGAGATCGCCCTAATCGTTGAATTAGTAACGAGATAACAGCACCAAGAGCCAGTGAGTAGCCATAAAAAAAGCCGTGCCTCCTAAAAGACACAGCTAGCTAGCAGTCAAAATTGGGTTTTGCGTTAAAGGTCGTACTCTTAGGCCTAAGATAGGCACTCAACCACCTAAACTATCTTTGCCATCCCAGCCGGATTAAGCTTTTAGTGCTTTTTGCTTGTTTCGACGATTGCCAGGAATTTGCCCGAAATACATTCGCTTTATCTTCGGGCGATCGCATTCCGGGCATTCTTAGGCAAGACACTGCATCCTCCTCATTCACCAGCGCGATAGCGAAGCGCTGAAAGAGTCAGTTCGCACCCAGGGAAACCCTCGGCTGAATGATTCCGCAAAAAAACTGCCATGCCTTCGACAAGGAAGGCATGGCAGTCACGCAGTTAATCTGGCGCGAGGCAAATCGGCTGTTATCTTAAGCTTTGCTTTGCTGTTTGCGCTTGCTCTGTGAACCTGCACCCAAAGCGCCCACTGCTAGCAAACCTAGCACTGAAGCGGGTTCGGGGACTGAAGCGGGTTCGGACGCTGATTTAGCCGCTTCCCCGAAAGTGAAGTTATCGAGACTGGCTTGGGAATTGAAGCCAGTTCCGGAGCCAGAGTAGGTGTCGTTGCTGTCAATCACACCGTCGTAGTTTATGTCCCAGAGACCGTCGTAGTTGTAGGAGTAGTCGTTGGGAGTTCCCAGAAACTTGATTGAGCTGATTGCCGTATCAGATGTGAATCCAACAAAATTAATTGAGGGATTGAAATCAAATATCTGGTCATTGATACTCATCTTAAAGACAGAACCGTAGGAGAAGTTTTTGAAATCGAATGCGATCGCTGTCGTATTCGATGGGAGAAGAATACTGAGGTGCTTGCTATAGGAACCGGAGTAGGAATTGCCACCGTATGACTCTGAGTACGAGCTGCTATAGCCACTGCTATATAGCACATCACCTGACCCTAAGCCATAGTAGTTGCCATAGTAGCTGGAACCCCCCATCCCAAGCTTGTAAGAATCTGTGAACTGGACACCTTTCTCCGTAATGGTGCTGTATCCGTAGTATGTCGATCCCCAGTAGTTGTTATCGTCTGTGTACAAATCTTCAAAGTCAATATTCAGGAGATTTTTTGATCCAGCATTGAAGGCGGCACGATCCGAGTAGAAGGTTAAAGCTTGGGCTGGAGCAACCGCGGCGATTGCTGCGAGGGCTACGGTTGCTACTATGACAGCATGAGGAATAAATTTCTTAACCAGGGTAGAAATAGCCATTAAACTTTTGACTCCAAAAAGGTGAATGTTGCGGTCTGAATACCCAGCCCGTGCGATCGCATGAAATCTGAAGGGTAATGCGATGAATACCCCAAAGTGCGATCGCCAAAGCTCTTATAGATCGGTAGAAATTCTTAGAATGCCCTGATTATGAATTCGTCTCGCCAACTGGCGATCGCTTTCAATTGAGTGGTGGATACTGATGGTAGTATCCCGAAGCGCGATCGCCAGAACCCTGCCTTCATCTAGAAATAGTCGGGCACACCTTTCCTAGCAACTACAGTGCTTTTCCCGAATCTTCACCAGAAATATATATCTTTAGATGGATAAAGTCTGACTGAATACCAGTACAAGTATGCAAACTTGGCAGACTGTACAAGGTTTTTAGCTGTACTAAAACGTAGAAAAAGATGCTGAGGCTGTGTGAAGCTTAGAAAGGGTTTTGTGTTGGAGAGCGCAAGTTGCTGAAGATAGTGTACGCCAGAGCGTTGCGCTGAAAGAGTCAGTTCGCACCTAGTTCATGCACGCAGAAGAAGCGATCGCTCTGGTAGGGAGACTCGAATTCAACATCCCTTATCAAAAAAACTGCCGTGCCTCCGGATGGAAGACACAGCAGTTCTCAATATTGGTTTTAGATTCACTTGGGCCTGTTTTCCTAAACTTTGTTTTACTGTTGTTTCCGCAATAGCCACGAAATGGAACCTAACGCACCAAACGCTAACAGACCCAATCCAAAAGAGGATTCAGGAACAACAGCAACTGTACGGGATGCGAGCCGGAACTCAGCCATGCCAAATCCATGAGCAGCACCGTTCGAGAGATCAGTAATTTTGATGGTGGAAAGGAAATCTCCCTCAGTGGCGTAGAAGCCAAAATACTTAGCACCTGACAAACCACTGACTTTCTGCAACAGGGTGGTCGAGGTACCATTTATACCCGTTACTGCGATGTCGAATAAGCCAAAGAGGTTTGGCTCCACATATAAATCAAATGCACTAATACCGTCAGGCAGTGTAATCGTCGTGGTTAAGACATTCCAGCCGCTAAAATATACCTCCCCGGTGTAGCCATGACTCCAGGTTGTCCAACCGGAATTAATATTTATTTTCTGAACCTGGGGGCTGAAGGTCAAATTGCCCAACGGCGACGAGAGAGTCGAGAGAATCGAAAACTCTGGTAGGGAACTATTTTCTACCTGAACCATATTGAAACCCAGCTTAGATAGGGCATTTGACCCTGTTGCCCATGACGCTGAATCATCCACTGCGAGAATTGCCGCTTTGAGGGGGGGTGCATTCGCGCACATCCCTCCCACGGAGAAACAGGCTACTCCAGCAGCAGTCATAGATAGTTTTTTCATAAAACTCAAGGCACTCATAAAACTTTTTTCTAAAAAAGTGAATATTGACTGTATAGGTTGCCCGTTCGGATTGAGGGAATCTTGAGGATTTCGTGGCGATCGCAAGCCCAAGCACCGGCAAGGATGACTAATGAGGATTTCGGTTACTCTCAGATAGAATCAATCGCTACAGAAGAATTTTGAAGGTTTTGTGTCAACCGTTCGTCAAAGCCGCTCTGGATATAACTTTTTACAACTTCGTGCCTATACAGTTAAATGTTGATAACCGTATATTCTCTGACGTGCCAATATCACTGTTGTTTCAATAAAACCTACAAATCTCCTTGTGTCTTTGTATACTTTTAAAAATCAAAATTTTGTTGTACATATTTCTGTGCAAAGTCTGGCATATTTTTTGAATAGATTACCAGTACCTTTCGATAATCTTTATTGAAACAATATATTAAAATCGCTAATTTGAATCAAAATCGGCAGCCGAAATCAGCCCTCAGACTGAATTTATATGACTCGGTTAATGCTAGTTCGTAAAAAATTATACGAAGGCTTCATGAATTTTTAATAAAGGATCGCTATTGAGAATAGGAGTTTAATAGCCTTTCAGCGCGATCGCCCTGCAACTTCACTTTCTAGAGGCGATCGCATCGGGTTTTAGGGATGCAGAACGCTGATTTGGCGCTGATTTGGCGCTTTTTCGGCTCGCGCCGTGCAGATACTCCCCAATCCGCCATAAACTACGCAAAGTCGTTATTGGATATCCCCCACCCCCCCTTAAATAAGAGGCTTTGACGAAATTTTCTCCTTTGAAAAAGAGGTTTGGGGAGAGCAGCCAAATCATTGCGGCATAGGCTAACTGCAAAGTAGCTGCTTTGCAGCTAGCGTGTTGGATGTAACGTGAAGTAGCAAATAGTATTGCCCAATACACCTCTCATCTCTGGTAACAATTGCGATGCCTTCCAAGGAAGATCCGGCAATTGCTAATTTTTCCTTGCAGTTAGTTAAGGATGTTTATCCCTAGCTTTCTGTTCCCATTTTCGCTTCAGCATTTCATTGTGATTATTAGCACTAATCACCCATCCCCTGAATGCAGAATCTGGTTCTCCAGACACTTCCTAAACCTGTGGATTCCACGTCATCCCATTTTGAACTTTAGATTTGGGATTATTGATTTGGAAATGCCGCTTGATAGGCAGTTTCAGAGATTCAAACCATACAAGGGTCGCACCAAATATATGACTTTCCCACATGGTTGCTACCTAGCCATTTGAAAAGCTACTGTACGATTTGTAACTGAAATTTTTCCCTTTTTTAGTCCTACATAAACTTATATGGAATTTCCCGTTTATAAATTGGGGAGAAGCAATATGCTCCTAGCATTCGCTTTTTGACAAAATTTTTATCTAGATAGGCGAAATCGACAGGTTGGGCTATGCCAACCTGCCTAACAAAGAAGCTAATTTTTTAGGGATGTTTGCGCTTGCGGATAGCACCCGCACCAACAGCACCAAACGCCAATAGAGCGATCGCACTCGAAGGTTCGGGGACGTGTTCAACCGTCACATCAAAAGCACTGAAAGCAAATCCACCATCGCCATCAGAGACTCTCAAGCCAACGGTATAAGTCCCGCTATTGCTAAAAGCCCACTGCCCCGCCGCGCCGGTGAAGTCATCAAAAATGCCATCATTATTGATGTCCCAGTCAAAGCTGAGCAGATCCAGGATGCCCGGATCGGTTGCAGTAGCCGCAAAATCAAACTTCTGGTTTTCTAAAACCGTGAGCGCCGAAGTGATGCTAGTAATGGTGGGGGCAACGTTCTCAACCGTCACGTTAAAACCACCGTAAGCATACCCGCCATCGCCATCTGAGACTTGCAACCCGATGGGGTTGAAACCTTCATCGGCAAAGGAAGATTGCCCGTTGGGTCCAGTGAAGTTATCAAACAGACCGTTGTTATCTAAGTCCCAATTGTAGGTGAGAACATCATAGATTCCCGGATCGGTTGCGGTGCCATCAAAATTAAAGCGATCGCCTTCTTTAATGGTTAAATTTGGGGTCAGGTTAGTGATAGTGGGGGCAACATTCAGAACTGTCAGCGTTCGAGTGACGGGCACACTATTCTCACCTCGACTATCCTGTGCTTGCGCCGTCAAGGCAAAACTTCCCTCATCTGCATAAGTCCCTAAGGGTACGGACAATGCACGGACTCCTGAAGTATTTGGATCGCTACCAACGACATTCCCATTTAGCAAGAAGGCGATCGAGTCGGGATCGGGATCGGTCGCATACAGTATCGGCCATACCGATTGACCCTCATAAATTGTGTAATTGTCGAAACTTAGAACCGGCGCGATGTTTGGAGGTGGCGGTGGCGGTGGCGGCGGTGGTGGCGGTGGTGGTGGCGGTGGTGGTGGCGGTGGTGGTGGTTCTAAGGGCTTCACTGGATCGGCGGTGGTGCCGCTATCCGTATCGGCGATAAATCGCATTGTCCCGTTAAATCCGCCGTTCCAGGACATCGACAGTGCCCCAAATAAGTCGCCTCTTGAAATGTCAATCGGAACTGAGTAGGCATAGGCAGAGGGAGATTGCCCTGATAGTACCTGGAACTCCCAACCCTCTGCTGACCCAGACGTATTCTGGGGACCATCTAAATAAGGATAAGTATCAAAAACGGCATTTCCAGGAATTGCATTGATTAGCAGCGAGGCAATGGGGCTGACGCCGGAGTGGGTCAATCTCCAGCCGTATGCACCATAGGCTGGATCGTAACCGTATGTATTACCCGCTTGGGTGAGAGACCAGCCATTTCCAAATGCTCCTCCCGAAATAGAATCTGTGACCCCCCAAGTTGCCATTTGGGAAGTTCCATCCAGGAAACCAACTGTAATCTGCATCCCACTCATCATGTTTCCGGTAGTTGCATAACCGGAGAGAGTGGTTGCTAGGGAGGGGGCGGCTGTTCCCAAAGCGATACAGGTGGTCGCGACACCGGCTGATAGATGTTTCCACAAAGAGGTAGTCATTGAACCGGCTCCTCCTCAAAAGTAGATATTATTAATGCTGCAACGGGTTTTATCGATGCCCCGATCGGACTCCTGAAAAGCTCTTTTTTTGTGGAAAAAGAGTTTTAAATGCTGGAGTGATTCTCTTTTTATTGTTAAAGGCAACCCATAAATTTCCTATCCACCCACAGCAGTAAAAACAGCCAATCCGTTTAAGTTTGGCTTTAGAGAGAGGATTAAGTTAGATGACAAATTAGACCAATTCGCCCTAAGTTTGCATGAAAACTTAGTTCGCTCTTAGGAGACAGGAGAGCATAAAAGCCTGAGAAAGAAGCCGATTTATTTTAGTTTCAAGAAATAAAAATAGGATTAAAAACTTGGTGAAGGCTTTAATAGGATGAGTGCCGCCCTCCGGCAGATGTCAGGAAGTTCCTATGCAGAGTAGCAAACTGACTCTTTCAGCGCGAGGCTAAGGCCTCGCTTCGCATGAGCGCGATCGCATTGAGCGCATTCAGGAGCGATCGCTATTATGTATCCCCAGGCTCCGCATCTGCTTTGACCCGCCGGATGGGCAAATTGGCAATCAATGCCGTTGCCCGTTGGTTACTTTCTAGAGAAAACTCCAACCCCTCTGCCTCGATTTCGACATAGCGAGAGACGACTTCCAGGATTTCCTTCCGCATTGACTCCACCATCTCTGGTGTTAAATCAGCTCGATCGTGGGCAATGACCAGTTGCAGGCGGCGCTTGACTTCCGCGCGGCTGTTGTCAGCACTAATGCGAGGAAAAAGTCGTTCTAAAAGTTCGCTAATCATGGATCGGGCAGATGTGAAGGTTAGATAATCTTAGACCACAATAATTTTCGGATGCGAGAAAAGAAGTTGTCATTCCCAGCATCCAAATTCAGAAACTCAATTGGCTCCCCTTCTAGGCGGCGGGCAATGTTGAAAAATGCCGTTCCCGGTAGGGTGGGATTTTCAGCCAGTACCAGAGGTTCGCCCCGATTGGTGGAGACAATGACCCGCTCATCGTCAGGAATCACACCAATTAAAGGAATGGCGAGAAGTTCCTGCACATCTTCTACCGACATCATGTCATTGGCTTGCACCATTGCCGGTCGAATGCGGTTGACGATCAGGTGGGCACGCTTAATGTTTTGGGCTTCTAGTAAGCCGACAACCCGGTCAGCATCCCGCACCGCGGCAATTTCTGGCGTTGTCACAATCAAGGCTTCCTGGGCGGCAGCGATCGCATTCTTGAAGCCCATCTCAATCCCCGCCGGAGAGTCAATCAAGACATATTCGTACTTCGCAGCTAATTCATTAACCAGCTGTTTCATCTGATCTGGGCTAATTGACTCCTTGGTTCGGGTTTGGGCAGCGGGTAATAATACCAGTCCCGGTTGCCGCTTATCTTTCACCAACGCTTGATCTAACCGACATTCGCCTGCCAGGACTTCAACCGCCGTGTAGACAATCCGATTTTCCAGCCCCAGCAGCAAATCCAAATTTCTCAAGCCAAAATCCGCATCGACTAGAGCAACTTGACGCCCCGCCCTAGCTAAAGCCATACCTAAATTTGCCGTTACGGTGGTTTTCCCCACCCCTCCTTTGCCGGAGGAAATCACAATAATGCGACTCATGTTGAAAAGTTCTTAGCTTCGTTTTAGTGCGTGAATGTATAGGGGCGAGTTTAATCGAATTGTCTATTCTCCCACAGCTATGCCTAGTAAATTCGCCCTTGAGAGAGTTTGAATTTTCCCGTTTTAAATTAGGTCAATCAATTATTTTTGAGTTTTTTAGTTTTGAGTTCAGTATATACTTACTACTCAAAAATAATAAGTCCTTCACTGAAAGCTAAGGCCAAACTTAGGGCAGACAGAGAGTAGACATCGCCCCTCAAACCCCTACAGAACTTATCGCTCCCTCTAGATTGCCTTTTTAACGTCCAACCCCCATCGATAAAGACTGAGTTTTAGAAAACTCAGTTGTTCTTGCGATCCGAATTCCTTCCGGCGTTACGTAGGCAACTTCCGGATAAAATTGAGCGGGTGGATTTTCCGGTGCCCTCGCCAGATAATCAGCGATTCGCAGTTGGGTGGGTTCCATCTGTAGCGCCATAATTAAACACTCTTGATTGCCCTCGGCACCAGCATGAGCAATCCCGCGCAGACGTCCCCACACTAAGATATCGCCGGATGCGATGATGCTGCCGCCCGGATTCACTTCTCCCAGGATAATGACAGTACCGGGATGACGAATTTCCACTCCCGAACGCACGGTCGTTTGCACATATAGGGGTTCAGCTAATACAGTCGTTGGCGGCGAAGGCGGTTGATTGAGGGGAGAAACCGGAGGTGCCTGTTCCACCGAGTAACCGGCAGCAGCAGCAGCAACAGCGGTTTGACGGCGACTGGTGTAGACACGCTTGAGTTGCAGCCGATCTTCGGCAAGGGCATCTGCGATCGCTTGTAGCTGGCGTCCATCTAACAGGCGATCTTTTGCCACCAAATGCACCTCTGTATTCGGCTGCCAGAAGCGTTCACCGGCATTGAGGCGCTGCTTAAGCTGTTGCCAAAGGTCAGACCAGCTAGCCGTGGTGGGTGTCTCCGCTTCCGGGGGCAAAATTAATGTCAGCCACCTCTGGTCGCTTTTGATGCGGACTTGTTCGTGGCAATTTACTTCCCCTGTATTTTCGGGAACAACTGAAACAGCTATCGGAACGGACGAATCAGAAGTCATGGACGAAAAGCCTGACCTGGGTGGATTGACTAATTATCCATGATATAGGCAAGCGGCATCAGGGCAAGGAGACAAGAGGGCAACTGGAGAACTTCTTATCCCTCAACCTTCAACCTTTCTAATGACTAACGATGCTAACTCAGACGCCGATAAACCGTGGCTAATCCATCCGTATCCCCCACATTGCCGGGAAACAATACCACGGGCAAATTCGGAAATTGGGGATGATTCTCTGGAGTCCGTACCATCGAACATCCGGCCAAAATTTGACCGAGTAACCGCGCTGAGGTTAACGCCAAACCTGTACTCAGAACATCATTAGAAGTAATGCCGCCTTTGCTGATGAGAAACCCAATATTTGCAGGTAAACCCTGTACGATATCCATCAACAAAGCAGAAACATCTTCCCCAAACAGTAACCGCGTTTGCACATCCTTAAAAGTAAGTTCTTTGCGGCTAGTGTAAACTACAGGCGTTTTCCCCGAATTGTACGCTGCGTGAACCTTTTCCAGTGTTTCATTGAGGAGACTTTCTAACGCAGTGACAGAATCATCAAGTAAACGTTCAATCTCTACTTCAATGCCAACCGTACCTGGTTCTTTTAGCAGTTGTTCTAGCTGTTGTGTCGTCTTTTTGACATGAGAACCGACAATCACTGCGCCCGGTTTGCCTTCCCGCACATATTGCGCCATATCTTCTGCGGCTACAGGTTGCGGAGGCAAAGCAGCCAAGGCGGTTAAGATACTGGCAGCACTGCGAAATAGGAAGCGTTTTCCCTGACTGGCTGCTGCTAGAATATCTTCTGCAAAGCGGTTTAAATCTGCTTGAATTTCCCCATCTACGACGCCGCACCGATTGCCACTGAGGTTCATCAGCCGTTCCAAACTTCCAGCGCGAATATCTGCTAGTAGAAATCGTTCTACCTTGTTAGCTGGAATTCCACCTTTTGTCTTCTCTTCCACATAATCAGGCAAATAACTATGGTGGTAGCCAAAGACGGAATCGCGGGCAAACTCAGTTTCGTGAACGGGTGTAGGAACGCCGTCAATTATCAGATAATGTACGCTGTCGCGGGTCACTCGTCCCCCCTCAAAGAAGGCAGGAACCAGGAAATGGGCATCAAAGGAACCCAATTCTTCGGCAATCACATCCGTTTCCACTGGATAATGTCCGCGCAGGGTGGAGTCAGAACGACTGACAATTAGAAAGTCATGGATGTTTGATTGGGTAATGGCTTCCTTCAAGTTACGGCAAGCTTCTCTAGTAACCTTTGCCGCTTCCTCTGGAGTCAGCGCCCTCGTGTTCGTCAGCACAAAGAAAATCGGTGATTCATCCGCCAACCCTAACCGCAAGGTATCTACATCCCAGCGCGTCAGCAGCAGGCAGCCGTGAACCGTCTGAGAACCAGTAGGGTCATCATCGAGGACAATAATTTTTGGTTTGGTTGTCATGCTAAATCCGAACGCTGCCCCTATAATTTTCTCATCTCTTTCTGCACGCTGACTCCAATCTCCAATGCTTCAAATTCGTGACAGAAAATTTTAATTTATTAGTATAGGCGATCGCCTGCAATAATTTGTTTAAATCAAAGTATAAAATCACTTTTTTATTTTTATAACTGCTTCAAACTTTAGGTTTGTTTTTGAATCAAACTTGATTTTTAGAACCATGCAATATTAAATACTTACTTAATTGAAGTAAACCATAAAAACAATCTAAAGTATCTCTAATTTAAGTAATTTTATTTCTCTTTTCGTAAGCCCTGATTAAACTTAAAAGAAAATAAGCAACAATTGTGCTTGTTGCAGTCAAAATATTAGTTATAAGTTTGTATTTTAGCTGCTACTACCTCTAAATAATACAACAAGTAGTGATATCGCTCTCCTGAAGAAACAAGAGAGCGATAAAACTTTATAAGCTAACTAAACTTAATGCACTAACTCAATCGCGCGTTTCGTTAATGCTTCAGCCGTCAAACCATTAAATGCCATCAATTCACCCGCACTAGCAGTCGTTTCACCACGCTTCCAGGCGAAAGTATCGCGCTTGCAGTTACTCCGCAGCATGATGGGTTCTAGCATCCCAGAAGCGCCACCTGTGACACCAACTAAAGCATCACCATTAAATAGCTTGGCAAAGCCAGCATCGTCCAAGAAGTCGCCATCGGATTCGGAACAGGTATCCCAGGAGACATCATGGGGACGATACAAGCGGCGGGGATTAACAATCGAGACAATCCGCGCCCCAATTCCTTCGGTTTCTAAAAACGCAGCGGCTTCAAAGACTGGCATCAGCGTCATATCGCCAATCACGGCAAACACCACCATCTTGTCACCGGGGATTTCATGCAGCACAATGGCACCGTCGTGCAACCCTTGGCGAGTTTGTTCAAAGGTAGTGCGAATCGGTAGCGGCGACTTACTAGCAGTAATCACAATTCCCTTATTCTTCGTTGTCAGCGCCCAGTCGTAGCAGACTTGGATACTATTGGCATCAGGAGGGAATAGGGGGAAAACATTGCCATTCCGCATCATGGCGGCGAAATACGCTTCAATTTCCGGGCGTTGGTGCGTCCAACCGTTACGCCCTTGTTCCAAGGCTCCAGCAGTGTATAAGGTAATCGTAGAGGGAGTGGGACGGCGCAATTCCGCCATCGCTTGCGTTACGGTTTGCCAAATCGGTAAGCCGTTGATGGCAAAGGATTCGTAGGAACACCAGAGAGTTCTAGCACCCATAAGGGACAAGCCAACCGCTAACCCGGCACAAGCGTCTTCACTGAGGGGTTCGTAAACTTGTCCTTGGGGTGTTTGATTGTAGAGATCGTCCACTGTGGGGTGGATAATCTTCAGGGCTTGGTTAATATTGGCAATCCCAGAGGCTTCGTTGCCGTCAGCGTTGGTAACGAGGAAATTGCGATCGCTTTCTCCGACTTTCCCCACCAAACGCCCCATCGCTGTCGTTGACACCTTTGCCTCGCCACCCACAGAATATTCTTCCAAGGGCAATTCACCCAAGTCTGGCAACGGTAACTCAAATTCTGTCACAACAGTCTTAGAAGCAGGACCACCACCAGCACGTTCGCAATTCGTCCGCACCAATTCCCACGCCGCAGAGGATAAGGCGCGTGCTTTCAAGGCGTTGGAGATGTGGGGACTATCCAGGGTGTCTTTGGGATAGAGGTTGTGGGATTTTGCGCCTTTGGCGTGGACACCCGCACCCTTGAGCTGTTTAATAATCAATACGGTGAGTTTGCCGCCAAGTGCAGATTTCGCTGCTTTATCTACTGCCAGTAGCACCGCTTTGGTGAATTCCAGTCGCTTCTCGAAGGAAAAGGCTGTGCTATCAACATAATCTCCTGGCTGGTTTTGATCGTCGAAGTCTTTGGCGTTAATTAAGACAACTTCTTCAAACCCATTGCCACGCCAGTAACCGATCATCTGCTCGTTGGACTTAGTGGACACCATGCTATGGTGTTCCTGGCTGTAGCCGTTCCAAACTAGAACGGGCAAGAAATTCGTGACTTCGGGATAAGCGGTGTGGAAATGTCCCATCCCACTCATAATGTAGGGTTCGCCTAAACCTCCGTCACCGAGGGTGAAGGGGAAAAGCTTGTCGCGGTGCAGCTTTGCTGCTGCCATTGCGAAGTGTTGCCCTTGTCCTAAGGGACCAGCGGGTGCGAGAATGCCCGGAATGTAGCCGGAGAGGTGTCCTAAGAGTCCGTGTTTTTCCCGGAAGCGATCGCGCAATTGCTGCACGGTCGTGATTCCCATGTCCTCTAGCGACCGATCCAAGAACATGGCACTATAAAATCCGGGGGCGTGATGCCCGACTTCGGTGATGATATTCTTGTAACCGAGCATAACCAATGCGGCATACGCTTCCGCTTGACTCGCAAAACCGCCAGGGTGCCCAGACGCCTTACTTGCAGTGACTTGCAGGGTCAAATAGCGTAAAGCATCTGCATACAATAAAGTTTGGAAGACAGCAGCCGGATCGGTGGGAGATGCGATGCTTGGCTTACCTTCTTCTATGGCAGGAGATTTTCCAGCCGTCTCAAATCCTGGCAAATTCTCGCCAAAATATTGAATTCCATCGCAAAAAGCAGGCGTCGCTAACATCGCCTCTTGAGTCGGTGCGGTCATAATCTCAGATTCCTCTTGTAAATTAAGTGCGCGAGAAGCTAAAAACGTAAAATGGCGTTGGCTTCCCGTAGGGTAGGTTCGTCAGCAGTGCTAGGATTGCGCGATCGCTACTCGCACCCATCCCATTGCTCGCTCTGTTGTATGGTTATTTCAGCCGGTAGGCGCTCATCAACCCAAAAACCGTTTTCCTGAAGACATTCGTACTCCAGACGCTAAGAAGTCCGTCCTTCAGCCAACTCCTAGCCTCTTAACCCTCGATCCTACAGCCTTCTAGGTCTATAAATCTCTTTTCTTTCTCCAGTTGTGAAGATTAAAATCTTATTAGAAATTAAACTTCTACTTATCTTTGTGTGAAATTCAATCAGAGGCTAACAAATTAGAATAATTTTTTACAACTAACAGGCAATTCCGGTTGTCAGTGCGGGTATAACTCAGATAGTCCGCGATTTTTTGTAAAATGGCGATACCCCGCCCCCCCGTGGCATTCTTGCTGATCTCCTCTGGTTTTTTAAGGCGGGCTTCTAAATTAAAAGGCGGTCCTTGATCCCAAATTCGGATTTCTAAACATTCCGAAAACAAATTAACTTCAATATCAATTGGAACATCTGAAGTTTTGCCTTTGTGGGCATGACGAACTGCGTTAGTAAAGCCTTCAGCCAGAGCTAATTGGCACTGTAGCCAAACTTTTTTAGGAATCTCAGGTTGATTTAAACCTTCAAACCATGACAAAACACCATCTAACGCCTTGAGGTCGCTGGAAACTTGTACAGAGATTTTTTTGATGAGTTTCAACTGTTCAAAGCCTTTTTAATCAACGACACTGAAACTTTGTATTAAACATCGGCACAAATTAGAGAGAATCCAGTCTAGCCTATAGGTAATCGTTGCGATCGCAATGAATTTTCTGGTTAGTGGGCAGCGTGCCACTTTCTCATTAGCCTCATGAATGGGTGGCATGAGTGAAGAAGTCGGAGGTGCTTAGACTGGAAGTATTGATAGCTTTGGGCGTAGAACTTGCTAGATTTGGTGATGACGGCTCTCAAAATATCTACATGAGCATTTTCGATCGCAGTAACAATGTTGATCATCATAATGCGAGTCAGTAACGAGTGGAAAGCCTAGATAACTTCGAGCAACCGATGACTATACTTGTTTATGATTGTGCATATTTTCGGTGAAGTTTAGCGATCTTCACACTTGCCTCAGGTGTCATCCTTCAGTTTTAACTGCCTTCCATCTTAAGCGACCTGTAGTCCCTCTATCTCATGGTTCAAGTTCTGATTATTGATGATGACCCGGCGATTCAGCTATTGCTCAAAAGAACGCTAAAAAGCGAGGGTTATGAGTTAACCGTCGCCAGCGATGGCGAAGCCGGTTTGACCCTAGCGCAAAAGTTACGACCCGCACTGGTAATTTGCGATTGGATCATGCCGCGCATGAACGGACTGGAAGTGTGCCGTCAGGTCAAGGCAACCGCAGAACTTTCAACAACTTTCTTTATTTTGCTGACATCGATGGGTTCCGTCGAGGATCGGGTGAAAGGGCTGGATGCTGGGGCAGATGATTTTTTGTGCAAGCCCATCGATATGTATGAGTTGAAGGCGCGAGTGCGGGCAGGCTTGAGGTTACACCAACTCAGCCACGACTTGCAGCACCAAAAACTGCTGTTGGAGGCGGAATTAGCAGAAGCAGCCGAGTATGTGTGTTCCATCCTTCCTTCTCCGCTGACCTCACCTCCTGTAACCATTGATTCTCGTTTTGTTCCTTCCCGCCAATTAGGAGGGGATGGCTTTGATTATTACTGGCTAGATCCAGATCATTTAGCGATTTATCTGCTAGATGTCGCCGGACATGGATTGCGGGCTGCTTTACCGTCTCTTTCTGTAATGAACTTACTCAAAAGCCAAGCCCTTCCGAAAATTAATTACTATGAGCCTAGTGATGTCCTGAAGGCGTTGAATGAAACGTTCCAGATGACTCAGCGAAATGATAAATATTTCACTATCTGGTACGGAGTCTATAACCGAGTTAAGCGCACCCTAGTTTACGCCAGTGCTGGGCATCCACCGGCAGTTTTAATCTCTGCAAACTCGAATTTAGTAACCCAAGTCAAACGCTTAAAAACCCCAGGGTTGCCAGTTGGGATGTTTCCTGATGCTGAATTTATGGATGGTAGCTGCGAGGTGGAAAAATCCAGTACCCTATACATTTTCAGTGATGGAATTTATGAAATTAACCAACCAGACGGCACGATTTGGGGTCTTGATGCATTCATCGATCTGCTGACGGAATTTCCGAAAAATCATCAGAATAATCTAGATCGGATCGTGAATTCTGTTCAAGATAGGAATCCAAAAGACTATTTTGACGATGATTTATCGTTGCTGCAAATCAACTTTGATTAGTCAAGTGCTAAGTGCTAATTGCTAAGTGCTAATTGTCGATCGCGATTAGCCATTAGCGATTAGCCATTAGCTATTGACTAATCGCGTTATTGAATTCTTCACGATTCGGAAAGATTTCAAAGACGCGATCCATACTGGTCAGTTCAAATAACATTCTTACTTGCTCATTAATCGAGCAAATAAAGAGTTTACCACCGGCGGCGCGAACAGTTTTGAGTGCAAGCACTAGCGCCCCCAACCCAGAACTATCCATAAAGGTAACGTCCTTAAAGTCAATTAACACCATATTGCCTCCGTTTTCAACAATATCGCTAATTTCTTGACGAAACTGAGTCGCCTTCATACCGTCTAAAATGCCAGAGGGTTGAACAATTTTGACAACAGGATTCATATTCTGTAGTGCTGACCCGTTCCAAGACGATGTAGACCTAGCCAGTATAACTGCGAGAATTGCTTTGGGCTAGAGTTTAGCCGCGGTTAACGAAGAAAATCAGCGAACTGACTTTTTCTGCGCTAGGCTAACGCCTCGCTTGGCATGAGCGCGATCGCGCCTCTTACCATCTCTCACCACCTCTCACGATTCTGTCCGCTTTGCCCTACGCCTCTCCGAGTAGACGCCATGCCCTTAGCGGCTGCTTGCCCTGTGCTTGGCCTGATATTCGCGCCTCATCACAAACAGCCCTAAAGGCGTTTTCTCCCGCGTCTAGCTGACGGCTCCGGGCGTAGGATATCCTTCGAGTGATAGACCCTTTAAAGTTCTTAACTTTCTTAGAATCGGGGATATACACGGGTCTGAGAGTATTGTCCATGCAAGAGTACGATGTTGTCATTATTGGTGCCGGTCACAACGGACTTGTCTGTGCCGCATATCTGCTCAAAGCAGGCTATAGCGTTCTGTTACTAGAAAAGCGCTCCATTCCGGGCGGCGGCGCAACAACCGAAGAAATCTTACCGAAAGAGGCACCGGGTTTTAAGTTCAACCTCTGCTCGATTGACCACGAGTTCATTCACTTGGGTCCGGTAGTCGAAGAGTTAGAACTCACTAAATATGGCTTGGAATATTTATATTGCGACCCAGTCGCTTTTTGCCCCCATCCTGATGGCAAATACTTTTTAGGTCACAAATCCGTTGAAAAAACTTGTGCAGAGATTGCACGTTATAGCGATCGCGATGCCAAAAAATATGCCGAATATACCGAGTACTGGCAGCGCGTACTGGGTGCAATGATCCCGGTGTTCAACGCACCGCCAAAATCGATCGTTGACATTGCTGGCAATTACGACCTCAAAAAGCTGCAAGATTTATTCTCCGTCTTGGGTGGGCCAAATAAGACGTTGGATCTGATTCGTACCATGCTCACCAGCCCGGAAGATATCCTCAACGAGTGGTTTGATTCCGAGTTTCTGAAAGCGCCCTTGGCTCGACTCTCCGCAGAGCTTGGCGCACCTCCGTCCCAAAAAACCATTTCTGTCGGTTCAATCATGATGGCGATGCGCCATGACCCCGGAATGGCGCGACCTAAAGGTGGTAGCGGCGCACTGGTTGATGCTTTGCTGAAGCTAGTGAAAAGTAAAGGCGGTGTCGTCCTGTGCGACCAGACCGTTGAAAAAGTATTAATCGATGACGGTCGTGCAGTGGGCGTGCGGGTGGCAGGTGGCACCGAATACCGCGCTAAAACTGGGGTGATCTCCAACATTGATGCCAAGCGCTTGTTCCTACGCCACATGGATGAGAGCGATGTTGATTCAGCCGACCCGAATTTAAGGGAGCGCTTAGAGCGCAGAATTGTCAACAACAACGAAACGATTCTCAAGATCGATTGCGCCCTCTCGGAGCCTTTGCGCTTTGAACACCACAACCACCAGGATGAGTACCTGATTGGCTCAGTTTTGATTGCTGACTCGGTGCGCCATGTGGAAATTGCTCACAGCGAGGCTTCTATCGGCAACATTCCCGATTCCGATCCCTCAATGTATGTGGTCGTACCCACGGTACTCGATCCGTCGATGGCTCCGGAAGGCAAGCATACGCTGTGGATTGAGTTTTTCGCGCCTTATCAGATTGCCGGTGCAGAAGGTACGGGTTTGCATGGTACTGGCTGGACAGATGAACTGAAAAACAAAGTCGCAGACCGCGTGTTAGATAAGCTAGCCGATTATTCACCGAATCTCAAGCACTCCATTATCGCTCGTGCTGTTGAAAGTCCAGCGGAACTCGGCGATCGCTTGGGCGCTTACAAAGGGAACTACTACCACGTTGATATGACCCTCGACCAAATGGTCTTTTTCCGTCCGTTGCCGGAATTGGCGAACTACAAAACTCCGATTGAAGGGTTATTTCTCAGCGGTGCGGGTACTCATCCAGGCGGTTCTATTTCCGGGATGCCGGGACGCAACTGCGCTCGTGTGTTCCTGCATACTCAGCAGCCAATTGCCCAAAAGCTGAAGGATGCGGGAAATTCTCTCAAATCTACGGTTGAGTCTGTGTTTAAAATTTCGTAGCGATAAATCGGGGCACGGCATTGCCCGTGCCCCTACGAATGGAAGGATTAGGAGATAATTTGAGCTGAGCGATCGCTCGGTAAATCGAGGATAAAGCAGGTCTGACGATCCTTACTTTCCACTCGCAGAGTCCCTTTCAAATGGGCGATTAATCTTTTCACGATCGTCAACCCTAATCCCGTTCCCCCTTGCTTCCACGGGTCATTACTGGGAATGCGGTAAAACTTGTCAAAGATATGCGGAAGTTCGCGTTCCGGAATCTCCACGCCGGAATTGCTGACGCTAAACTGAACGCTCCCTGGCTGACTCTGGACTTTGAATGCGATCGTTTCTGATGCGGGGGTGTACTTGCAGGCGTTTTCTAGTAACTCGCTCAAAATCCTGCCTAGCGTCGTGGGGTCGCAGATGAAGCGAGGGAGGTCGGCAGGGAGGTCAAGGAGCAAGGTTTGCTGGTGGTTTCTGGCTCGCTCTTGAAAAGGTTCTACAATGGGCGGCAGCCATTCCTGGAGCTGAATCGCACTCAGTAATAAAGGGTGAGCGCCTGCATAGAGTTTTTGTAAATCCAGCAGGTCATCAATCAGGCGAATTTCTCGTTCGCACTCGTTCTGTAAAATCTGAAAGTAGCGAGCGACTTTGCTTTGTTGTTCCCTCGGCTTGCCCATTTCGGCAAATAAGGCATAGTCACGATTCAAAGCAATGGACAACATCTGAATCGCCATTTTCATGTTAGAGACTGGTGTGCGTAACTCGTGGGGAACGGTATTGAGAAAGTCATCTTTGAGGCGATTGAGTTTTTCCAGTTCCTCGACTTGCGATCGCGCTGCTTGATGCAGCCGGGCTTGCCGAAGGGCGATCGCGCACTGATTCGCGACCTGTTGCACCAGTCGAATTTCTAGCTCGCTGAAGACGTCTTGCTGGGGCTTAAATAACCATAAATCCCCCAATACCCCTTGGTCATCAACAATGGGGCAAGCGAGTCTGGTCAGCGCACCTCGACTATCGGGCACCATCTGACAAAATTGGAAATATTTGCCTTGCAGCAGCTGAGAATAACCCTCCCAGAAGTCTGCCATCTGCACTACCTGTCCCTGAGCAGAAGGGATTCCTAGGGTGTATTCGTAGCTGATGGTAGACGTGGTCTGGTCGGCATCGTATAAACCTGTATCGCAGCCATCAATATTCAGCCCGACGCCTAATTCCCAGACGACAACTTGTAAAATCTGGTTTTCATCAAGGCGATCGCGGACATCGTCGGTGATGCGTTTGAGCAGTGCTTCAAAGTCGAGCGCTTGTTGCAATTGGGCAGTGCGATCGCGTACCTGGCGTTCCAGGTTCGTATTCAGTTGCTGGACTTGCCGATACAGTTCTGATTGCTGAATGCCAATAGATACTTGGATTGCCAATTGCTTTAGCAGATCGATCTCCAGCGGTTCCCAGTGACGCGGTGCCGAACATTGATGAGCTGCAAGTAACCCCCAAAACCTCTCCCCATGCATGATGGGAACGCCTAAGGCGGCTTTGACTTGCGACGAGTGGAAAAACTCAGTGATATCTGCTGGAAACCCTGCTTGTTGAATGTCATCAATTACTCTGGCGTTCCCCTGCCGATAGAGGGGCATACATTCTCTAAACATGGCTGCGGGTGCGGTAATGCCGATGAATGAGAGCCAAGCTGCATCTACTGATTCAGCCACCACGACGCCATCCCCATTCGGCTCTGTGCGGAAAATCAGTACGCGATCGCTCCCTAGAACTTGTCGAATTTCTGCCACCGTCGTGTTGAGAATTTCCTCTAGGTTGAGCGACTGGCGGATGCGTTCGGTAATCACCCGGATCGCCCATTCCCCTTCCGCCCGCTGCCACAGCGCTTTTTCAGCCCGCTGACGTTTAGCGATCTCCTGTTTGAGCCGCTCGTTGGTTTCCAGAAGCTCAGCCGTTCGTTGTTCGACCTGGGTTTCGAGAAGATGGCGATCGCTCTGAAAAGCCGCTTCGTGCTGCTTGCGCTCGGTAATGTCTTGTAACAGCCAGAGCAGTTCTACCACCCGACCGCTTGAGTCGCGCACTGCTTTAACTTTGAAGGTGGCGGGAAAGCGCGTACCCTGCCGGGTTTGAATCTCAACCTCCCATTTGCTTACTTGGTCAGTTGCGAGGAATTGGCTTAAGTTTGTATAAAAGTTTTGCAAAGCCTTACCCGTTACAAAAATAACTAACGGTTTGCCGAGCAAGTGTTCCTGAGAAATATTCAGCAAGTGCGCTACCGCTTGGTTGGCTTCTAGAATCACGGCATCAAGATTCGTCGCCAAGTAAGCGTCTGGAGCCAGCTCGAATAAATCTTGGTAGCGCTGTCGCTGGATTTCCACAGTCTGACGGCTGGCGATTAGCTCTTCATTCTGCGATCGCAGTTCCTCTAAAGTTACTTGCAATTCTTCTAGAGTTTGGTCGTGTTCTTGCAAACTTTCCACCAGTAGTTGCTTGTCCTGGGTGGGAAATTCCTCAGTTCGTTGCCAAAGCTCTTTCCGGCGTTGTGAGGTCGCCTCAATCTGCTGCTCGAAAATTTCCTTTTTCACCGCTGGACACTTCCATTGAGAAGTTATACCAAATCCAGCTAATTACTCCCTTCATTCGCAACTCAATGATGCCAACCTAAAGTTATCTTTAGAATTTAGGAGTTCTTAGCAATTAAAAAAAAGATTTTATTTTCCTTGATTCACGAACGATTGATGCCCGCTTTATGGGTACTTCATGGGTATTTGTTTGTTTATCATAGAAGATTTTTTTATACATCTTTCTTAAGTATAGTGTAACAAAGTGAAGTTTTCGGGTAGATACTACTTCCCAAAGCTGGGTGTGAAAGTCATCTAATATCTCATGTAGGTCAGCCGATCGACAAATTGATCTTCCGGATTTCGATAAAATTTGTCTGTTCTACTGAAAAAAAGTCTGCCTTGGTACCGATGGAGAGAAGCAGGCAAACCTGATGAACTGAAGATAGCGTTAACAACTTGATTAATGACACGGGTTTTAATTCTGGGAGGAAGCGGACGGATTGGTAGCAATGTGGCGGCGGATATCGTCGCTCACACACAGGCGCAAATTACCGTTACTGGCAGAAACCCAATCGGGGCGCACGGTGTTGCAAGCTTGCCAACGTTGGTCAGCGAAAAGCTGGGATCGCAAGTGCAATTCCAGGTTTTAGATTTAGCGGATCGAGAAGTGTTGAGGGATGCGATCGCTGCTTGCGATCTTGTAATCCACTGTGCGGGACCATTTCACTACCGAGATGCCCAAGTCCTAAAAACTTGTATAGAAGTGGGTGTCAACTATCTGGATGTCAGCGATCACCCATCTTTTACTCGCAAAGCATTGGATTTCCGAGACGAAGCTGCTGCTGCTGGAGTTACAGCAATTATTAATACGGGTATTTTCCCCGGTATTTCTAATAGCATGGTACGCCAGGGCGTCGAGCAACTAGATGAGACAGAACGCATTCATCTGAGCTATCTAGTATCGGGGTCGGGGGGCGCTGGCATTACGGTGATGCGAACAACATTTTTAGGGCTACAAAGCCCTTTTAAAGCTTGGATAAATGGTCAGTGGCAGATAATCAAGCCGTATAGCGATCGCGAAACCATTGAATTTCCTGCTCCCTATGGTCGCATCGGCGTTTACTGGTTTGATATGCCAGAAGCCTTCACGCTACCCGACACTTTTCCTGTTAAAACCGTCATTACCAAATTTGGTACAGTTCCCGATTTTTACAATTATCTAACTTGGAGCGTTGCCCACTGGTGGCCCTCTAGCTGGCTCAACAATCCAAAAGTCATCGAATTTTTAGCTCGCGTCAGCCACCGAATGACAGATGTTAGCGATCGCTTCACTGGCATCGGTGTAGCAATTCGCTCTGAAGTCAACGGTTATAAAGATGATCGGCCAGCAAGTTATTGCTCAACTTTAGTGCATGAAAATACAGCCGTGGCAGCCGGTTATGGCACCGGCACCCTTGCCGAATTATTGCTAGCAGGCAAACTCAAAAAACCAGGCGTCTGGCCTGTAGAACAGGCACTTTCCACCGATTTATTTGAACAAACTATGCAGAGCCGAGGAATAAAAATTCATCATGAATGGTTAAAAAAATAAACGAATGTATCCTGCGGCAGACGGCATAGATGTAACTAGATAAGTACGATTCATTTCGTACTTAATAAATGGTGTTAGTAGTCCTATCTACTCGCGCATCATCAATTCTCACAAAAAGCAATTGGGAGGAAATTTCCATGCAACGAATTTTAGTAACTTTAAAACAAAAACTCCATAAAAATATTTTTGTTTTAAGTGTAATAACTTTAATCAGTGTGGCAAGTTTATTCATCGCCGCACAGCCTAGTTATGCAGTATTACATTCAAGAGATAAGCTGACATCAGACGACCGAGTTGACCGCGCCTATCAATATAGCGAAGCAACAGGTTTTCTTGAAGAGGATAAGCAGCAAAAATCAGCAAACCCCAATGAACCCTTTGACTATAGCGAAAAGGCAAACGAAAAGACTGTACTCAATTCCACAGAAAACAATAACGACTCTAATTTAATCGAAAAAGCACAAGACTTGATTCAAAAGGTCACAGGCAACGACTAAATCCAATCTTTAGCATTCTAAGAGTACGGGATTTTCAGTAAAAGAGCTGAATGAAACGATGTCATTTTTTAGTATTAGGTTGGGTTTAATTCCTTAACCCAACCTACAACAGCAGTCCCAAATGATTCGTTAAAGCGAGATACCCGACTTCTCTAAGAAGTCGGGTATCTAAACCACTGGATCTCACAACTCAAATAGGATTGCTATAGCTTCGTACCCCTAGCATTGCTAGCGATTAAAAGTAAAACGACCGTTCGCCTTTTCGCCATTGATTTCCGAGAGGATGACCACCTTATACTCGCCTGATGCTTGTTCGGGTAGCAAAACAGCGTAGTGCTTACCCTGAACATCGTATTTCATGTCTAGGGTTTTTTGACTCCCATTGGGTAACTGAACTTGAGCCGTGACTTTGGCATTAGAAACTGCTTCGTGGGTGTCGCCTTTCTGAAGATACAAATCTAAGTGAGTGCCGTTCGCTTCTTTTTCAGGCACGAACTCTAAATGATATTTTCCCGTCTCGACGACTTTACCCCCTTTGGAAGGTTGTGAATGGTCAGGTTTGGCTGCCGTTTCTGAAGGAGAAACAGCAGGAACATTCGTTTTCGCTTCTGTGGGACTATTATCAGGTTTCGATGCCTGCTGTTCGCCAGTGCAAGCGCCTAAAAAAAGCACTCCGACACTTCCCAAAATAATTAAATTTGCCTTCAATAATTTCATTTTCTTTTCATGTCCTTTACGTCTTTGTGGTTTAAATTCTTCTTTTCGCAACTTATAGCTCGGACACCGGATTTACCTGTTTCGGCAGCAAAACTTTGCCAAACTTGGCATACAAAGCGGGTAAAACTAACAGCGTTAACGCTGTAGAAGTAAACAACCCTCCTAACACAACCACCGCCAACGGCTGCAAGATTTCCTTTCCTGCACCTCCTCCCACGACCAGAGGTGCTAACCCCAAAGCGGAGGTAAAAGCCGTCATTAAAATGGCATTGAGCCTTTCCATCGAACCTTGAATGATTACTTCCCAAAAAGGCATTCCCGTGGCAAATTTAGCGTTGTAATTATCAACTAATAACAATCCGTTGCGAGTGGCAACTCCAAATAGAGTAATAAAGCCAACCAGAGAGGCGACGGAAATAATCCCACCCGTTAATGCCACTGAAATGACACCTCCCACCAATGCCAAGGGTAAATTAATCATAATCATCGCAGTTGAGGGGATGGACTTAACAGACAAGTAGATTAAGACCGTAATCACCACAAATGCGATCGCACTGAATATCAAGATGTTTTGAGTAGCGCGTTGTTCCGACTCAAATTGACCGCCGTATTCGATAAAGTAACCAGCTGGTAATTGTACTTGTTGTTTAACTTTGCCTCTGATTTCATCAACGACAGAGCGCAAATCTCGACCGCTAGCATTAGACGAGACGACAATTAAGCGGGAAACATTCTCGCGGTTGATGGTATTCGGGCCAGTGCCGTAGCCAATTTGTGCTAACTGAGCTAAGGGAATCTTTTGATTTGTTGGTGTACTCACTAATAAATTGCGGATGGTTTCTAGATTGCTCCGAGCATCTTCTTTTAACCATACAACCAGGTCAAAAGTTTGTTGTTCCTCCAAAACTTGAGAAACTACACGTCCATTGAGCGCAGTTTCAATCGTTTCGGAAAGTTCTCCGACGGTTAAGCCATAACGAGCTGCTTGTTGGCGATCAAACTGAATTTGTACTTGTCTAATGGGCAGTTGGGGTTCGAGTTGCAAGTCTACAACACCCCCAACAGTTTTCATAATCTCTTCGACTTGTTTACCCAGAGTGCGGAGTTGTTCTAAATCTGGACCAAAAATTTTGACAGCGATCGCGCTCCTCACCCCAGACAGCACTTCATCCATCCGGTGAGAGATAAATCCGCCAATATTCGGCGCAACTCCTGGTAATCTAGCAAATTCCGCTCGCAACTTTTCAATGCTTCCTTTCCGGTCTTTTATCCCCTTTTCACTCAGTTCTACATCCAAGTGCGCCAAGTTGACACCCGCCGCATCCGCATCTCCCGGTGCACGTCCCGATCGCAACTGGATAAAATCAAAGCGCGGGTCATCCTTAAGCGCATCCTGAAGGGCAAAACCGGCGCGATTAGTCGCTTCTAGGGAGACACCGGGATACAGAGTCAGGGTATTGACGAGCGATCGCTCTTGGAACTCCGGCAAAAACACCCGTCCCAAGGAGGGGACAAGAGCGATCGCTGCCACTAAACTCGCAGCCGCAACTACCAAAATCAGATGAGAATTCCGCAAAGAAAACATTAAAAATGGACGATAAAGCCCTTTAAAAAATCTTGCAACCCACGGTTCTTTTTCTGGCAAATGACCGTGAGGCAATAAGATGGCGCACAAAGCTGGAGTGATGGTAAGTGCGGTCACGCTAGAAGCCAGAACTGCCACTAAATAAGCCACTCCCATCGGTGTAAAAATGCGACCTTCCACACCGGCGAGGGCGAAAACTGGCGAGAAAACCACTACAGTAATTAAAGTGGCACCAAATAGAGAATCGCGCACCTCCTGACACCCTTCAAAGACAACTTCTAATGGTGACTTTGGTTTCCCTGCCAGCTTATTTTCTCGTAAGCTACGGTAGACATTTTCAGCGTCCACAATGGCATCATCAACGGCTGAACCAATCGCAACTGCCAAGCCTCCCAGAGTCATCGTATTCAGACCATATCCCAGCCAATTTAACGCTAGCAATCCTAACAACAAAGACAAGGGAAGTGCAGTGAGACTCACGACAAGCGTGCGCCAATTCATCAAAAACGGGACAAGAATAAAAGCAACAATAATACTGCCTTCAACGAGTGCTTCCCGAACATTTTCAATCGAGGCGTCGATAAAGTCTTCTTGACGGAAAGTAACCGTCATTTTTACATCCGGAGGCAAACTCGATTTCACCTCTTTCATTGCCGCCTCAATGGCACGAGTGACCGTGGGAGTATCGGCTTGTGGCTGTTTGTTAATCATGACCACAATTGCCTTTTTGCCATTCAAACTGCCATCGCCCCGCTTGAGTGCGGCACCAATTTTGACATCAGCGACCTCGCCTAATCGAATCGGTGTTCCATTTCGAGCGGTAATCGCTGATTGTCGCAAGTCTTCAATGGACTCAATCCGCCCAACACCCCGAATTAATAGCTCTTGGTCAGGGTTAATGAGAAATCCACCCGGAGCGTTAACATTGGCTTTTTCTGCGGCTTCAGTCACGTCCTGTAAAGACACATCAAACGCTTTTAGTTTCGCTGGATCGACTAATATTTGATACTGGCGAATATCACCCCCATAAGCGATTACCTGCGAGACGCCAGGAACCGCTAAAAGGCGGTTTGTCACCTGCCAATCTACGATACGCCTGACCTCCATCAAGTCAGTGCTAGGTGAAGATGCTTGTTGCCTATTGCCTTCTTCAACAGTGAAAGCATATTGCAATACAGTGCCGATTGGAGAACTAATTGGAGAAATTTGTGGCGAATCAACACTTTCTGGCAGCTTTTCTTGCGCTTGCTGCAATCGCTCTGTCACCAATTGTCGGGCTTGATAAATATCAGTTTCCCAATTGAAGATAACTTTCACAACTGAAAGCCCCACCGCTGAAGCAGACCGTACTGTTGTGACTCCGGGAGTCCCATTAATAGCACTTTCAATCGGTAAAGTAACCAGAGATTCTACTTCTTCTGGTGCTAATCCGGGGGCTTCTGTTTGAATTTCGACTTGGGGCGGAGCAAAGCTGGGAAATACATCCACTGGCATTTGCGACGCCACGCGAAATATCCAAACTGTCACCAGCATAGCGGCGAGGACAACTAGCCAGCGTTGTTTGATAGACCACTTGATGAGCGCACTGAGCATTTGTCAGGTGTCAGTTTAGAGAACTCCTTTTTAAATAATTGACACAGCAAAATGAAATCAGGGTGAAATTAGATGGCACCAGATATTTAGTAATGACACGGCAAGAGTAGTGCTGGGGAGGTCGGTTTAGCTTGGCTTGAAGCACTACACTAGGCAGCAGGGTATTAATCGACTACAGATAGATTGAGTATGAACACATTTGACAACATCAGGATTGATGGCTTCCGACGCTTGTTTGAAGTTCAAGTGGATATGCGACCCCTAACCGTAATGATTGGTGCTAACGGTGTAGGCAAAACTTCTTTTTTGGAGATATTCTCACTCCTGGCAGCGTCCGCAAAGGGTCAGTTACAGTCCAAGATTTCAGAGTTGAGTGGTCTGAGTCAAATGGTGACGCGGGATAAGGCAGATAGTGTGGCAATCTCCTTGTCAATGCCTGTACCGAATGAAGAACCGCTGAAATATTACCTCAGACTTATTCTCAAGGGTCAATTTGAGGAAATTGGTCTAGAAACTCTGACCCAACAGCGATATCCCTTTGCTCCTAACCCTTTCAAGTACATAGAGTCTCGTGGCTCGGATATCAAGTATTACAATACTGTTGATGAAAAGCTATTGCGCCCTAGCTGGGAACATAATCCTTTAGAAACCTCCCTTTCTCAGGTTCCCAAGATGTATGAGCAGCCGGAGAATCTACGAAAGAGATTAGCTTCGTGTACTTTTTACAGGTCATGGGAATTGAATGTTGCCCCCAAAAGCACTATACGTCTCCCTCAACGAATGCGCCCTGCAACATTGCCAGGAGCCAATGGAGAGGATTTGGTTTCCTGTCTTTATTATCTGCGGGAAACAGATTCGGATCGATTTGCTTTAGTTGAAGATACGCTAGCTGCTGCCTTTCCAGATTTTCAACGATTGGGGTTTCCACCCGTAGCAGCAGGAACTTTGGCAATGACTTGGAAGGACAAAAATTTCTCTCAGCCCCTTTATATGGATCAGCTGTCTGAGGGCACATTGCGATTTCTCTGGTTAGTTACCCTCCTGCAAAGTCGCGATCTATCTGCTGTCACCCTAATTGACGAGCCAGAAGTTAGTTTGCATCCAGAGTTATTGCGATTATTAGCTCATGTGATGAGAGAAGCTGCCGAGCGTACTCAACTGATTGTGGCAACTCACTCAGATAGGCTAATTCGATTTCTAGAGCCTAAAGAGGTGCTAGTGTGCGATTCTGAAGATGGTCTGACAACCATGACTTGGGCTGATTCAATGGACTTAGACCACTGGCTAAAAGACTATAGCCTAGATCAGATTTGGGCAATGAATATAATCGGAGGGCGACCATGAAAATCGCTATTTTGGTTGAGGGAGCAACTGAAATGGCCTTTAAGACTAAGCTGCACGATTTTCTAAAGTCACGCCTAGAGCCACCGATGCCAAAACTCAAGTTTATCCCACAGGAAGGTCGTATTCCTAAAGAGGATAAACTTAGACGTGTTGTTGAGAATTTGCTGGAGAAAGATGGTTATGATGCAGTAATTGCAATAACAGATGTTTACACAGGTACTAATGATTTCGTAGATGCACAAGATGCAAAAGAAAAAATGAGATCCTGGGTAGGAAATAACCCCAGATTTTATCCCCATGCAGCGCAGTATGATTTTGAGGCTTGGCTTTTACCGTTTTGGTCAACAATTCAGCAAATATCTGGAGGTAATAAGTCAGCACCCAGTGGTTCCCCTGAGCGGGTTAATCATGATAATCCACCGTCCTATCGGATTAAAGAAATCTTTGAACAGGGTCAAAAACAGGGCAAATGCCGCAGTTATAGCAAAACACGCGATGCTGTTAGTATTTTGAGGAGAAACGATCTGATGAATGCTGTCAACGTATGTCCTGAATTAAAGGCATTTTTGAATACAATTTTGTCTCTTTGTGAGGCGGATCAGATTCCCTAACTGTGCGATCGCTCTTTCCGATTCTTTTAGCTCCACAACCAACTTAAAATTGCGCTCAGCAAGGTGGGGATTAGATTTTGCATATCCACTGGGGTATCGTCAGAATCAGCCAGTTAGTCCCCAGATGGTATTTGCAGTGGGTTGTATACCACGCTCGCTCTCCAGCAGCTTCGTTTCTGGATCTTAGCTCGCTCAGGCGTTCAGGCTAGAGGTAGGCATAATCTACCGTTTTGGTGTTAGTTGCTGAGGATCGGAATCCTGAGTTTTCGGCATTTCGGGAACTGAGAAATTTACCAAACTGACGGCTTTTTTGGTGCGGCGTCCTAACCAAAAGGCAACGAATGCGATCGCTCCCCCAGATGGCAAAACCCACCACCAAGGAAGTGAGTTTTGAATTGTAGAGACGCGATTAATTGCGTCCGAGCTTTGAGTTAAAGGCTGTTTCTGTTCGCTTTTGCCTTCTGAGCTGCCGCTGCGTAAGGATTGGGCATAAAGTTGAATTGCGCCTTGGGTGACAATGCGATCGCCCTCAAACAAACTTCCCTTGACTTCAACGACATCCCCCACGGTTCGCCCCAAGGTGACTTCAACTGGCTCAAAGGCGGTACCATTTTGCACGTAAACTCGCTGCCTGCCATTGGTTTCCACCACTGCTGAACTCGGAATAACTAAGATAGGCGCGGGAGTTTGGTCAGTTAACACTTCCAATTCTGCAAACATCCCCGGCTTCAACTGTCCGCCAGGGTTATCCAGTTCAGCTTTGACTGGCACGACTCGCGTTTCCCCTTCTACAACCGAGCCAATCACCGCAATCTTGCCTGTGAAGGTGCGATTCGGCAAGCTGGCAACCTTCACCCTAACTCGTTGCCCAATTTTTACCTTATTTAAATCTTTTTCGTAGATACTCGCCGTAGCCCATACCCGATTATTATTCAGGATGGTCATCAGCTTTGCCCCCGCCTCCTCCACCGATTGACCGAGGGTAATTTCCCGGTCGGCAACGGTGCCAGAAATGGGAGCCGTTACCGTCACCAACCCTTTGTCATTGGCGCGGGTTCCCAGTTGTTGCAGCCGCGTCTGATAAGCGGTATTACTCAGGCGAATCCGGGAATTTGCCACTTTTACAGCTGATTGGGCGCGTTTGAGTTGCGCTTCGGCTTCCAGCACTTCCCGACGGCTGGTTGCTTTGGTCAATTGCGTTTTGGCTTCTGCCAGGTGAGCCAGAGACTCCAGCATTTGGCGACGTGGCAACGCTCCTGCACGCTCCAACTCGCGATCGCGTTCATACTGTTCTTGAGCGACTGCTAGTTCAGTGCGAGCTTGCTGAATGTCTGAGGCGGCTATCTGCGAGTATTGCTGATAATTTTCTTGAGCTAGCTTTAAATCTGCTTGCGCCTGTTGCAGATCCGCTTCGGCTTCGCCTCGTTTTTCCTGGGAACCTACGCGCAGTTCTACTAAGTCGGGTGCGGCGATAACGGCGACGACTTTGCCTGCTTGCACCACTGCACCGGGTTCCACGAGAAGCTCAACGATTTTTCCCGGAGTAGGTGCTGTCACTTCCGCTTTTTGGCTGGGCAACGTTTCAATTTGACCCGTGGTTTTAATGCCAAAACCCAGCCGTTGTTGAGAGACTGGTTTTACCTCGATTCCCATCCGTTTTGCTGTTTGGGCATCTACTTGAATCCCTTGGGGAGTTCCCTGGCTAGCTTCGGTTTCTCCATGAAACTCATCCCCATGTCCAGCATGGGCGAGAACCGAGGTTGGTGCAGCCAGTAGGAGTAGGCTCAGGAGTGTCCCAAATAAGCGATCGCGTGCCTTAGATGGCTTGGAAGCAAAAAAAAGCATAACTAAGGGGTTCCTTGCGTTTGGATGGGATAGCGAGGTTTTCTTCCAGCCCTCTAGCAAGGGCACTTACCTACTGCCGAAATAGCCAGTGAGGCTGACCGCAACAGCGTTAAACCACCATCTAGATATTAAGTTTGCACAAAAGAATGAAATTAGGATGAAATCAGGAACCCCACCCCAACCCTCCCCGTTCACGGGAAGGGAGAAATCCTGCCCTAGGTGGATATCGGTGCTGTTTTGTCGCCCCTTCCTGCTTTCAACTAACTTCTGAATTACTTTTTGTACCAAGCTTGTCGCCACTGCTGCATTGTCTCAATTTCTGCTTTTTGTGAAGCAAGAATTTGTTGAGACAATTGTTTAATTTCGGGACGCTTCGACTTATTCAGTGCATCTTGAGCCATTGTTAAAGCACCTTCATGGTGAGCAATCATCCCATTGATAAAGCGCAGATCGAATTCAGCATCAGCAGCGCCCATATCCCCAGACATCATCATGCTTTGGCGTTGATTTTCTGACATGGGAACTACGGATTTGTCTACACCTCCGTAAGCAACCGGCTGTTTGCTGGCTTGGGGATACCATGCCTGCCGCCACTGTTTCATTTGATTAATTTCTTTGTTTTGATCTTGGATAATCTTGTCTGCTAGCTGTTTAATTTCAGGACGTTTCGATTTTTGTTGGGCTTCTTTTGCCATCATCACTGCACCTTGATGATGCACGGTCATCCCGTCGAGAAACCGCAGCTCGTAGTTAGCATCGGCTGGCCCTAAATCCATTGCCATGCTATGATTCATGCCGCTTCCGTGTCCCCTGTGTTCCATGTGTTCCATGCCGCCAGCATCTGATGGGGAGGCGGTTGGGGCTTGGGCTTGGTTTTGAGAGCCACTAGAACAAGCTGTCAGAAATCCGCCAGTCATGGAGGCGATCGCTACCAGGGTGACAGCCAAAAAACCATTTTTAAAAGAATTAATTTGCATAGATAGGGGCATCAATTTATTTAACTATCCTCGCTCCTGATCTGTAAGTTAGTTCAAGAAAGCAGTAGGTATTTCTCAGTGTTTTACAAAAAAATGAAATTAGGATGAAATCCTGATAGGTCATTCGGAAGAAATTTAAAGCATTTAATTAGATAGATGCGATCGCACCTTCCGCATTCTTAAGGTTAACGCCAACAAAAGTACCTTTAATGACGGTGAAGTTAAACCAAAATCGAATTAGCCAAGAAATGCAGCAGTGCATTTAATTATGCAAAGGCAGTCGAATCGTAAATGTGCTGCCTTTGCCCAATTCGCTCTGAACGTCGATGCTGCCGTTGTGGGCAATTGCGATCGCTTTGGCGATTGACAAGCCCAATCCAGAACCGCCTGTGTGTCGAGAGCGATCGCTATTTACCCGATAAAAGCGGTCAAAAATCCGTGTCTGCTCTGGGAGTGCAATCCCAACGCCAGTATCTTTGATATAAATTAGTGCTTGGGTGCTGCTATCTAAAATCACCGCCACCTGACCCCCAGCGGGCGTGTATTGGATGGCATTCACCACTAAGTTAAAAATCAGGCGATACAGCTGTTCTTCGTCACCGTTGACGTGCAAAGGTTCCGGCGTGCGAATATCTATAGAAAGCGTCAAATCGGCAGCGATCGCTAGTGCTGATAATTCTTCTGTAACATCGCTAACGAGGTCGTTGAGACAGGCGGGACGATATTTAATTGACAAAGCCTGCCGATCCATGCGGGAGAGTAGCAATAAATCCCGAACCAATTCAGATAGGCGGTAATTTTGCCGTTCAATGGTTTTCAGAGTGTCTCGCGCTTCTAGTTCGCTGAGTTGATTCATTCTCAACGTCGATTCAACCGTTGCTTGAATTGCCGCTAAAGGCGTCCGCAACTCATGGGCGGCATCGGCTGTAAATTGTTGAATTTGCCCATAGGATTGATAAATCGGTTGCATGGCTAGCCCAGCCAACCACCAACTGGAACCGGCAACAACAATCATTGCCACCGGCAACCCCAGTAAGAGAATAAATTTCAAGGCAGTCAGATGATCGTCCAGTTCTTTGAGACTTCGCCCCACCTGAAGGTATCCCCAAGGGCGATTGTCTTCGGTATGCAGCGATAGAGAAATTTGATGAAAGCGGGTGCCTTGGCGATTCTGGAGGATTTGCCACAATTGTGATGTAGAAACGCGATCGCTTTTATCTGTTGCTGCCAATCCCACTGGCTGAAGTCCTGCCAAGGCAACTGGGCGTCCCGAACTATCTAGCAGCCGCACGTAGTAGTCGCCTTGGTGAATTGCCCCCAAAGTGTGGCGAGTGGGATTTTCTATCTGGCTAACGCATTTTTCCCCAACCACACAAATATCCGGCAAAAGTTGTTGGACATCGGGTTCCAGGCGTCCCGGTTGCTGCAAAATTGGCTCAATACTGTCGTGCAGCGTACCGGCGACCGATTCTAATTCTCGGTCAAGGGCAACCCAATTCGCACGAGCGATCGCTTCATAAACCGCAACTCCACACAAGCTTAAAATCACTCCCATGACGCCTGCATACCAACCTGCCAGCCGCCAACGAGTTAGTTGAAAAAGTTTGTTTTCATTCACGTTGATTGGTAATCGGGAATTGGTAACTGGGAATTAGCAATTGGAAAATTCTATTAGCTATTATCTATTTGTTAATAACTAATAACTAATAACTAATAACCAATGACTAATGACTATTCAAACGATAGCCTATACCATAGACAGTTTCGATAAAGCGATCGCACCCAAAAACCGCTAACTTACGCCGCAGCAATCGCATCTGTGCTGCTACCACATTACTCATCGGTTCTGCGCTAAATTCCCAAAGCTGACTTAGCAACTGATCGCGGGTAAGAATTTGGTTAGGATGCTTCATCAAATATTCCAGTAACTGAAATTCCTTGCTAGTCAGAGGAATGATTTGTTTATCATCCAAAGTATTCTGATACCAAACCGTATGAGTGCCATAATCTAAAGTCAGGTTTCCTACTTGTAGGTGTTGGGGATGAAGCTGAGGCGATCGCCTTTGTAATGCGCGTAATCGTGCCAACAGTTCCGCCATCCCAAACGGCTTCACCAAATAGTCATCTGCACCAGCATCTAATCCAGCCACCTTATCTTCCATGCGATCTTTAGCAGTTAACATCAAAACCGGCAGAGGATTGTTTTTCCCCCGCAGTCGCTGACATAACTCAATCCCTGATAATCCTGGCAGTAACCAGTCAAAAATAGCTAGCGTATATTGCGTCCACTGGGTTTCTAAAAATTCCCATGCTTGCGTGCCATCCAAAACCCAATCAACCACATACGCTTCTTGACTTAGCGTTCGCTTAATTGCCGCCCCTAAATCTGGCTCATCTTCAACTAGGAGAACCCGCATAATCCCCTTTTTCCCTCCATTTGTTACATATCAACCCTAATGTCACATCAGCAAGGTAGCACTGTGTAGGAGCAAAGGAATGGCCAAGGAATTCCGCCTCTACAACAGTATTTTCAGCACTTTGGTAGATGTAGATAAAAGTAAATATTGCTACAAGAGTGGTAGCGAACCACAATTTACCTGCTTTTACACAGAAGACATAAAAATGCAGACCAGACCAAACCAACCGATGACACCAGGCAATGCATCTACATGGGTGGAAAGACTGGCACGTTTGGGCTTTGGGGCGAGAGGGGTAGTTTACGCTACGGTGGGAGTGCTGGCAGCGCAGGCAGCCTTTGGTGCAGGCGGCAGAACCACCGATACAGAGGGTGCGCTGGTGACGATTGTGACACAGCCGTTTGGGAAATTCTTGCTGGCAATCGTTGCTTTGGGTTTGGTTGGGTACGTGTTGTGGCGTTTCGTAGAAGCGATCGCCGATCCGGAAAACAAAGGCACCGATGCCAAAGGTCTTGCATCGCGCCTGGGAGCGGTTGGCAGCGGCTTAATCTATGCTGGTTTAGCCTGGAGTGCGATTAAGCTGATCATGGGTTCGGGAGGCGGCGGTAATAGTAATTCCTCCCAAGACTGGACAGCACGCTTGTTAGCGCAGCCCTTCGGTCAATTTCTAGTTGGAATTGTGGGAGCCGCTGTCATCGGCATGGGCTTCTATCAATTTTACAGAGCCTATAAAGCGAAATTCCGCAAAAAGTGGAAAGTCAACCAGATGAGCGAAAAAGAGCAGAAATGGGCAACTTTTGCTGGCAGATTTGGGATTGCTGCCCGTGGTGTTGTCTTTTCCATTACTGGCTTATTTCTGCTTCAAGCGGGGCGTCAGTCTGACGCTAACCAAGTTCAGGGACTAGGTGGGGCGCTAGCAACACTGGCACAACAACCTTTTGGCCCTTGGTTGTTAGGAATTGTGGCGCTTGGTTTAATCGCTTATGGGATTTATAACTTCGTAGAAGCTCGGTACCGCCATTTTGCTACCAGATAGTCAATTTTTAATACAGAGGTAGTAGCAAAGATAGGCTTTATGGTGGTTGAATAGATAGTTAAGTATTTTCCTAACTTCAGATATTTGTAAGTGATATGCTCAACAAGCATGATGAGTTGTTACTGAAGGATCTTAAGCTTCAACCCCTTTGGCTGCTCCAGTTATATGTTGTTTTAGGAGTGGTAGCAGCAATTTCTGGATTCGTTCTTGAGAGTGGAAATCTCTCAAAAGCTGCTTGTCTTGGAGGGGGTTTCCTGATTGCTCTAGGAGCTGAGAAATTAGTAACGCACCGAATCAGAAAGGCTGCGCTTTCTCTGGTTAATAGAGGTTAACTAACGCTATTTTTCAAGCTTATCCTCTCACTTCTCAACCATCGGTAAAATATCTGCACTGTAAAATTCAAAATTCAAAACTTATCAAATGGTTTGACGGCAAAATCTCCCAGTGTCACCGTGAAACTTTCCCGATTACCAGTGGCGACAAAATTAATAATTACTTCACTCGCTACGGCAACAGCCAACATTACTAAATTCCGCGCTAACGGGTATTCGCAAACATCATCGTTTGCTGGTGAAGGAACGCGGTAAAATTCATTCCAGATAATCTCTGCATAATCGGAAGCTAAGCCGACGTGCAGGCAAGGAATATTTGCATTGATGCAATAATCTTTGACAGCTTGACGGCTAATGCTGTTATCAAAAGTATCAATAACAAGCGTACTACCGCTGAGCAATTGGGCGGCGTTTGCTGATGTTAATTCTTTCGGACGCCCATCAACGGCAACACCCAAGGCACGATAGAGGGTATTGGTGAGAATTTTAGCTTTGTAAGCGCCAACATCTGAGCGGTAATAAGGCTGAGTGGAGAGGTTGCGTTCCTCAATGCGATCGCGATCGATAACCACCAGCTTCCCAAAGCCAGAACGTGCAAGATTTTCAGTAATATTCGCCCCCAGCGCCCCCGCACCGCACACCGTCACCGGGAAGTCTTTTAGCTTCGCCATCAGTGCAGATGTTCTGTGGAGTTGTTCGTGAAAGAAGATAGACATTTTTGCTAATGGCTAATAACTAATTCAAAAGTCCCAGTTATCTCGCGCTTCGATAACGCCAACGAGGGATTGCAAGTCAAAATCGCGATCGCGTCCGCTTAGGCAAATGCCAGAACTAATCACTGTCAAATCATGCTTGTCAATCGCAGAGATGTGACGTTCACCGCTGCGAGTCGTCCACTCAACTTGCCAAAAGTCACCGCGATCGCGCACATCTTCGAGTTCGCCACCACCCATCCGTAACGCATCGCGCACGTGCCTTTCATCGCCTGACATCGCCTGCCGATACGAATCTTGCCGTGCCTCTTGGTGGTGCCTGTATTGGCGTTGTGCCTGTTGCTGGCGTCTTGTATCCCGCCGCATCTGGCGCAAGCGTTCTTCCTCAAGTTGTTGCTGTCTTCTACGTTGATATTCTTCCGTCTGCTGCAACGCCAAGTCATAGACAGTCCGCATCTCTGGCGTCATCCCGGCAAAACGAAGATTTTCCGTTTCCCTCCCATTCCTCAATTGTTCTATAAGTTGTTCTGTCACCAGGGGATCGGCACGTCGATCCAGTTCATCAAACCACCAAGCACCGCCATCCCAACGCGCAATTATTGGCTCAAATGCTGCACCCTCAGTAACTAAATATACCGGCACTGGCTTAGCGGCACCCAAGCGCTGCTGCATATCAGATTCGTTAACAGGGTACGCAAGCCAAGTTTGTCCTTGCAACACATAAGCCAAACGCAGGCGCAACGGCTTCAGCAGTCGCAGATATTCCGCCACCTGCGGCAAGTTTGCTTCATCCACCATTTCAGCCTTTTTCTCATTTATCGGCTGAAAAATGCCCCATCCTTCAAAGTCTTGTGGCTGCGGTTTAAAGGTATAAACCATCCCCGCTACAGAAGCGCGTACTTTCCCCCCACCTACGCATGGTGCGAGAAACTGAGTATCGCGCAATTGCACTTCCTGTGCAGCAATTTGGTTAAGGAGGTTGCGAATATCTGTCATGATATTGCCTTGATTAAGATGTTTGGCTTAGTTAATTTTTTTTGTAAATAGTGATAAGGCTGACTGCGGGCAACTGTAGGTTTGATTGAGCGGCGAAAACCAATATTCCCAAGATGATGCTGAGTTTCGTTACCTCAATCCAGCCTACAAAATGGGTGTTTAAATTAACATAACACTATTGCCTTTTCCGTATGCCGTTGTTCAGCAAAGCTTATGTCGCCAGTTAAATAGAATACATATATGTCTCTTCTTCTTTCTCTATTTATTTGTGGTTAAATAACAACCTTGTATCTTCATTTATCTAACCTTACACAAATCGGTGAGCAAATTCATAAGTGAAATCAACTCTTCCTTTGCGTAAAACGGCTGGATCTAATCTTTCAGTTGTATTGCAAGTCATCAAAACCACTAACTTTTGCTTCGTATGAATTCCCGAATCATCAATTACGCTTTGATACAATGTTCCATCCAGTAAGCTCAAAATATGCTCCGTCTTATTATTATTTTGAGCAGCTTCAGAAGCGCGATTTTTGGCTAAATTATCCGCTTCGTTGATAATTAGACAAATTCGCTCTAAGTAACTTGGCGGCACAAAATTCTCAACCGCATCGTGATCCAGAATAAAAATCACATATCCGAGAGGCGCGAGAATTTCTTGTGCTACAGCTTGCGTCCAAGCAGTTTTCCCCGTACCCGGATCTCCGTGGACGAGAACCGCCAACTGACTTTGGTCGAGAATTGCCTGCTGTACCGTATCAGTAAAACTTTGAATGTCAGCGGGAAACGACCGAATTGGAAATTCGCCGTGAATTTTTCCTACACGACTTTGGTAGCCACTCAGCATCACTGCAAGATTGAAAGTTGCTTTATTGATCAGTGGCGCTAGTTCCTTCGCCATTAGGGTATAGCGTCGCCGTCCCCGATCTAAATTTTCAATTTCTAACCAAGCTTGCTGTTGAGGCCAATAGGCATAAACTGTGTTAATGATATCGAGACGTTCCCAGTTAACAAATCGATCTACCGGAAAATAAAAATATCGATCTAGATAATACTGGGTAATCATATCTGGACGACCCAATAATTCCAGAATTTTGAAAATCGTTATTTCCTGTAGCCGGTTGAGGACGTGTTCAATGGGAATGCTGTTACGACTGACAAATTGAATCACCGGCGAATCAACACTTAAAACGTCTTGGAAGCGATAATCTGGAGTTGGAGGATCTGGGGTAATATAATTCCAGAATTCATCAACTTCATATCGCGTACTTTCAGAAAATACATTTAAAATATTTGCCCACCAAGTATATTCGTTGCGACCCATTGCATCAGCAATATCGCTGGCTAAACCCAAAGTTTTCTGGCTTAGCTCTTTGGAATCGTTAAATACTAAATGCCAAAGAAATCCCCAGTCTATCTGCCGAGTTAAGGGTCGCCAACCTGCACCTAATAAGCCTTTAGCTTGCGGGTTTTTGTTGCCTGGATTGCTTTCGTCGTTTCCGAAATATCCCGATCCCATAGTTTCAATTCTTCTTGCTTTGTGATGGAATGATGAGAAAGTAATGCGCTCAGTTATTTCCCCAAGCTGCCATTAAATTTGTTGCAAGTATTCGGCTGGAACGCGATCCACCAACCAAACCCCATTTTCAGAACAGTAAAATTCATATCCTGCTTTGTGCATCGCCGCCGCATCTACAGCAAAAACTACTGGACGACCATGTCGTGCGCCGACAGTTTTTGCGGTGGAAATATCCTTCGATAGATGAACGTGGTGCCGCGACATTTTACACAGTCCTGTACTCAAAATTGATTCGACTGTACCCTGTCCTGTACCGTGGTATAACACATCTGGAGGAACAACGGCTTCTAGCTGCAAATCAACTTCTGTACTATGTCCTTGATTCGCCCGAATTAAGGTACCTGTTGAGTCAAAAGAAAAGCGTTTTTTGTCATTTTTAGCGACAACTTCATCAAGTTCAGCACGAGTAAGAATAAAAGAGCGATCTGCACACGCTTTTAGAAGTTCATCGACAGCCACCCAGCCACCAGGCGCAAGTTCAAGACCAATTGCTTTAGGAGTATGCCGAAGATGCTTGCTGAGATATTTGCTAATTTTAACTAAGCGAGAATTATTCATTAAGTCGCTCTTTTTAGCTTAACAATACCAGTCATCTTCTAAATATCGCTTGACCAACCCTGCGTGGGATAAAGGACTGGATAAATCGTCTAAATCGCAGTTCGTTTCATAATCTAATAACAACACAGTTTGGTCTGCACTTAGCTGTTTGAGTTCCGCAAGTAGGTTCTGAAGGCGGTTCTCTAGTACCCATTTATACGATGGTAGGTAGATGGCACGACGCGCTTCTACATAGGACAATAATTTGTCTCCAGTTAAGCCTGCACGATGCCCTAGAACCTTGCCGAAAGTTTGTGTCGTGCGCTTGATCCCTTTCATATTAGCGATCGCTAGTTTGCCCGGATCTACATCCGCAGACTCAAAAACTTTTAATCCTTGCCAAATTCCTTCAACGGTATAGCTGAAGTGTCCTGGGGAAAAAGGAACGGGAATTCCACCATGCGGATAAAAAGGGCTAAAGCGAACCCAAGGTTCGGTACTGCGAGAAGTTACGTCGAGAATCGTTGCTGCATCATAGCGTTTACGCAAAGTATCTAGGGATGTGCGGCGACTTTTTACAAAAAGCGGCATTGAGGGCTAAATGTGTAGAGACGCGATGAATCGCCTCTTGAGTCCTGAGTGGGAAAGAAGAAAGGGAAATTGAATATTTGTATTATAAGGTACTACAGGATGGTTGTGGCAGATTCCCGATCGTTTCTATTTTCCCAATCATAGGGGCGCACAGGCGTGTGCCCCTACTGCATTACCGTGCAATGAGTTTGATATTTGGCTAATGCAACTCAGTACCGTCTTTGCCGAGGAGGTAGCGATCGCAGTTTTGAACAGAGACAAGACAAGACGCGATCGCTCTTCTGTACCAATTTTGGCTCTAGCGATCGCGCAAAGGCTTATCCACCAAGCAATTTCTCTGTAAGATAGCTGCATCTGCTTGTAGAAGTTAGATTGTGTCATACGCGATGAAATAGCTAAAAACAAGGCGGCTAAACTTATACTTGAGCTGAGACTTCTGCAATCTGCAATCCTCCATCCCAAGTCAGCGTGACTCCATTTCAAAAATAGACACTATGACACTCAGTAGAGAGCAAGCGCTAGAAACCCTACAAACATATCTGGTCGCTGGAGAACGGCTCAAAGCCACATCATTCCTGGCGGATGCCTTGATTAATAACGGATTTGTTCAAGCTGCTGCCTTGTTTAACGATGCTCAAGGGAAAGAAATTGCCCCTGATGTTTGGATGTCAGCAATAACAACAATTGAAAATACCCCCGAAGGATCTGTAATCGATAATGTTTTGTACAGTCCACATAATTGCCACTTGATGGGCGTTTATCCAAATGAAGAAGATGACGAACCAGAGTTCACATACTCAATTGGACTTTGGTATAACTTTCAACACCCAGAAATCTTATGTCTGGGGCTTCCTAATCGCGTTTCAGGGGGACTGATTAACGAATACGCTCAGGAAATTGCCGATGGGAATGCCCCGCCTCTGGATACTCCTTTGGATGGCGTACTTGCCGATGGTTATCAGCTCCAATTTAAACTTTGTAGTAACAAGGCAAAAACAGAATACACCTGCTGGGCTTCTTGGTTTAACGGAGGTCTCCACTATCCTGTTATCCAGATGATTTGGCAAGACAAAGAATACCGCTGGCCTTGGGAAGAAGGGTTCCGCCCAATTCAAGCTCAACCCTTGCTAACCTGAGTTGTAGGGTTTGCTTGGTATAGCCGTAACTGCCCGTAGTTTTTTACAGGAATAAGGACGAATCCTCAATTCATCTACAAACTTTTCGGAAATAATACTATCAATCGGAAAGTAGAACGCCAAATCCCCATATTTGAAATTACCCTTGGCGGTAATAACCTGATACGCCATCCCTTCAAACGTGCAAATGTCTAATCTGTCTGCATTTGGGTGAGGATTGGCGCTATTAATTTTTGACTATTTCTACTTTAAAAATGCTCATGACAAATTTATTAAAATTTGAAATAAGTCTGAATTCTTTTTCCCTTTGCTTTAACGCGAAAAATTCGTTTTAATATTGCTAAATCATCGGGATGCTCTTCGCCAGCAATTTGCCATACGGCAAGGGCTACCACTTTGTACGCTGTCTGTATTTCGCTCATGGCATCTTTTTGGGATGAATATATTTTTGGCAAGGATTTGCCACTAGCGGCAAATCTACATTTATCGTTGATATATTTCACCGATAGCGAAACCTATGCAGTCCAGCGTTGGGTGGGCACTGCCCACCCAACTTTTTTTGTCAGGGTAAGTTTTTTAAAACCTACCCCTACTTGTCATCCCGGACTGGCAAAGGTGTCTCCAGAATTTCCATCAGCAACTCTAGACGCGAAGGACGAGATAAAAGTGGCATCAAGTTCGGCAGCGAGTAGTAATCACCCGCAAAGGTGAAAGTATCTATCTGCACCTGTTTTTCTTGTAACTTGCGCTCCAGCCAATCGTAGGAATAACCGACTTTGACAATCAGGACGCTTGGCTCTACTTTGAGATCGCGCTTGTAAGCGTCGAAAGTTTCCACAAAGTAGGGCGCTTTATTTTCTCCTCCGTCCGTTACCAGGATGATTTGCTCAACCAGCTGCTTTCTTAGGCGCATCGCTTCCAACCCGCAACCGATGCTGGTGGCACCGTTTGCCTTGATGTGCTGGAATGCCCGTTCCCAGTCACTCAACTGGTTCCCAGTCGCTTTGACGGGGTAAGGCATGGTGTCGAAAGCGTAGACGAATAAATCTGCCGCCGCCATACCGGAAATTAAAGCGGCAATGCGCTTTCCGACTTCGATGGCACTCTCCATCGAGCTAGATTTATCTACTAATAAGGCAGTCGGTTTGGCAATTTTGCCACGCTTTTTCACCTGTTCGTCCATGACGCGCTCTAACCGTGCAGCGGTATCGGCGTCTAATTCTGCCGCATCTGCTGCCACACGCGCCTTGAGAGCCGCTACTCGGACATCTCCTTGCGCTTTCTCCAATTTCTCGTCGATGAGTGCTTTTACCTGGGGGTTTTCCATCGCACCGCGAGTTTGGAGTGACTTGAGGTTATTAATCACCTCTTGGGGTGTCATGGAGTTAATTAGCGCGACTAGCACGGTGGGGGTCATCTGTTTGATGGCTCCCACGGCAACTGTGTAGGGAATTTTGTGTTCTACAATCAGTTGCGCTTGTTCTAAGGGTGAAGATGCGATCGCCATCAGCTTCAGTGCAAACGCGAGGCTATCTTCTGGCGGGTTGTTCTTGAATAACACAGCATCCGCGCGATCGCTTGGTTTAATATGCAAGCTAGCATACAGGTGCTTCATCGCACTCCGTGCCCGGAGCGCTGCCCGATCGAAGAATACAGGATTTTTCTCCCGTTCCTTCAGATAGCGCCGCACCGCAGTCCGAGTAGAACGCGGCAACTTACCCCGGTGTTGCTTCAAAAAGTCTACAATCCGCGCAACTTGATAAGGCGGAAACTCTTGCAAAAGCACATAACCAGCGTCGCGGTGTTCCCCTAAGCTACTGCTCAGCAAACTCCCCACAAATACCTCTTTGTGGTCGCGGACATCCCCGTTGCGCTGATACCAGACTGCTAAATGTCCGTAGAAGATGGGGTCGCTTTCCACCATCGTCCTGTGAACTTCACTCACCTTCTCTAGCTCCCGGTGAGGCGTGGTTAGCAGACTATTTAACATATCTAAACGCAAGTCGCGCTCGGCTGTTTGCACAGGAATCACCTCGATATAAGTCACCCCGTACAAGTTGAGAAAGCTCTTGGTTACTTTGGAAATAAGTATGTAAGCTTTCTCGGTTTGGATACGGGGCGAACGCTTGAAGAATTGGAAATTATAAGCTCCGCGCAAGTCGGCAAAGCCGTTTCACTTTTTCTGGTGCTCTACCACTGAGCTACATCTCCAATTGGAGAGAATGGGATTTGAACCCATGACAACCAGAACCCTAGGTGTGTATGCTTCACTCATCTGGGCGCGGAGCAGAAAAATATAAGTGCCGTCTGCTCTTGGAGATAAAGTCACGTCGCCTAAAAGCGTCGGTTTCGCTTCCACGGCTACTGGCAGATGGCTTCAAAATCAGATACTTCTATATACTACAAAAGTAATACAATACCGTCAAGAGACTGGAAAAAAATTTTTGCGCTTTAGAGACTGACGATAGAATACAAATTCTCTACCAAGTCAGAACACCTGTATGGGGATGGTTCATTTCTATCGCCGTCCGGTTGCGGTCGATTTATTTGCGGGTGCGGGTGGATTTTCTTTAGGGATTGAGCAGGCTGGGTTTGATGTAGCGGTGGCAGTTGAAGTTGACCCCGTTCACGCAGCCGTTCACGCCTTTAACTTTCCCCATACCGAGGTTTTGTGTGCCGATGCGAGGACGCTATCCGCTGAAGCGATTAGAAAAGCGTTACAGAGATGGGCATTGCACAAGGGTAGCAGCGGGGTTTCCCCACCCGCACCCGCTTGGAATGGTGAAATCGATTTAGCAATTGGGGGACCCCCTTGCCAAGGGTTCTCTTTAATGGGCAAGCGGCGTCTCGACGATGAGCGCAACGATTTGGTGTTGCATTTCTGTCGATTAGTCATTGAACTGCAACCCCGTTACTTTCTGATGGAGAACGTACCCGGTATTGCTCAGAAAGAACACGCGATTTATCTGGAGCAACTCAAGAGTGCGTTTAAATCCGTTGACTACCACATCACCGAACCCGTGCAGGTGTTAAACGCGGCAGATTTTGGGGTACCGCAGAATCGGAAAAGGCTATTTTTATTAGGAACTCGTGCCGGGGAGGTGCCTTTGTCTTATCCTGTTGTCGCAGGTTTTGTCGCAGGTAAGGGCGTTAAGACAACCTTCCCCGATACTTCATTCCCAGATACTTTATTCCCCGATACTTCATTCCCCGATATTTCCTTGCCAAAGACTTCCTTGCCAAAGAAAAGAGGCAAAAAGAAGAATCCTTTGAGCCTGCACTCTTTATCCTTTCGAGTGACCGTGAAGGATGCGATCGCCGATCTCCCCAATCTAGATGATTTTCCCGAACTCCTGACAACCGATGAAGTCTTGCTACAGCAGCGACAACTAGAGCAGATGGAGACATTAGCCAGCATCTATGCACAGCACTTAATGGGGATCGCACCCGAATCGAATAATTTCGCCTATCCCCGGCTAGTCAATCCTCATCTGTTGACTAGCTCTCTGCGAACCCAACACACGGCAGCTTCGATTGAACGGTTCGAGAAAACAGTGCCCGGACAGCTAGAATCGGTGAGTCGCTTTCGACGGTTGAATTGGGATACGCTGTCTCATACCTTACGCGCCGGTACGGGTTCTGGAGGCGGTCGCTACACCTCTCCCCGTCCGATTCATCCAACTTATCCCAGAGTGATTTCAGTCCGCGAGGCGGCGCGACTGCACTCTTTTCCGGACTGGTTCCGCTTCCACACAACAAAATGGCACGGGTTTCGACAAATTGGAAACGCCGTGCCGCCAAAACTGGCAAGAGCCGTCGGGTATCAAGTTATTGCTGCCTTAGGGATCAGACCACCCATGCCACAACAGCCGATAAATTTGGGTGATATCGAGCTAGTGAGGTTTAACCCGTGGGACGCGGCTCACTATTGGATAAGCGTCAATCGTCATGGTTGATTGCAACCCACTACTGAGAACTGACGACTGACAAACCGCTAAATCTACTTTTGTACCTGACTCTTGGTTGCAGAGACAGGATTGTATCCCGGTGCTCCTGGAGGATTTTGGGATTCAGCAGCCCCTTCTGTAGGACCTGCGATCGCTTTCCATGCAGGAAAACCGCCTTTGAGTTCAGCCACGGACTGGAATCCAGCCGAGCGAAGTTCGGAAGCTGCGCGAGAGGTTTCGGTGTCGCTGTCGCCATAAACGTAGATATCGCGGGCGGGGCGAAGGCTAGTTTTCGCACGCTCTACTAATTCATCCATCGGCATGGACATGGCTCCCATGATGTGGCCTTCGTTGAAGGCACCGCGCTCGCGCACATCGAGAATTGTTAAAGCTGGCTCGCCCCATTCCAGACGGGATTTCAGGTCATTCACGCTGGACTGCGTTTTCATTCCCGGTGGGGTGGGAGTAATATCTGGAAGGGCTTCTTTTGCCTTAGAAATGGTGTCTTGAACCTTGGCACTAGCGCTTTCAACGCCACTTACGGCTTTGTCTTTAGCGCCTTCAATGTTGTTTTGAATGTCACTCATAAAAAAACTCTAAGTAATTGATCTCTTCAATGGAAATTTAATCAAAATTTGATATTTAACTTCTCTTTCTGGAGAAAGAACATTTAAATAATCCTTCTTTAGGCAGAGTAAAGTGTTAGAATTCCTATCCCAATTGACAAATATTTTCGGCAAAATTGCGGCAAATAAACAGCAACTCTCGCCTAAACTAAACTGGATCTCATGGTGTCTAGTATTCAAACTCTACCGGCAGAGGTAGTAAATTTAATCGCCGCTGGAGAAGTCATTGACTCTTTGGCTGCTGTAGTGCGGGAATTAGCGGAAAACGCCCTTGACGCCGGTGCAACCCGCATCAGCATCTCCCTATCGCCGGAACAGTGGCGGGTGCGAGTCGCAGATAATGGCTGCGGAATGGACTTGGTAGACCTGAAAGAAGCTGCAACTGCCCACAGCACTAGCAAAATCCGCGACTTAGAAGACTTGTGGAAAATTAGCAGTCTGGGATTTCGGGGAGAGGCGTTGCACAGTTTGGCAGCGTTAGCAGAGTTGGAGATTTTTAGTCGTTCTGCGGGAAGTTGTGAAGGTTGGAGAGTGGTTTATAACTCAGTCGGGGAATTCGTGCAGGTGGAAACTGTAGCGATCGCGCCCGGTACTGTTGTCACCGTCTCTAATCTGTTTGGCAATTGGTTGGCGCGGCGTCAGGGAATGCCTTCCGTCGCCCAACAACTCAGATCAGTGCAAGCCACGATTCAGCAAATCGCCCTTTGTCATCCTCATGTCACCTGGCAGGTTCAGCAAAATGACCGCCAATGGTTCACCATTAGTCCTGGGAAAACCGCACAACAGATTTTGCCTCAAATTCTCCGGGAAATCCGACCGAGTGATTTGCAGCATCTGACGGTGGAAGTGCCAACCGTTCCAGAAAAAGCAGGAACCGACGCGCCGGGGAGTCGGGGAGAATCCAATTCCCGTCAAAACTCAACCCTGACAGTGGTACTCGGCTTGCCAGATAGATGCCATCGCCGCCGTCCCGATTGGGTACGGGTGGCGATGAATGGAAGGCACGTAAAGTCGCCGGAACTGGAGCAAACGATCCTGGGGGCTTTAATGCGAACGCTACCGCGCGATCGCTACCCGATTTGTTTTCTCCATCTTTTCATTTGTGCCAGTCAAATAGACTGGAACCGCCATCCTGCCAAAGCAGAAATTTACTTGAACCAGCTCAATTACTGGCAAGAGCAGGTGACAGCAGCCATTGAGCAAGCTTTGCGTCTAAATGTGGGGACGATTCTGGAAAAAACTCCAGAGCGAGTCAGCCGCCTCATCAAAGCAGCGGAAGCGAAAAGTGCCTACAGCGTCAATCGTTCCCTGCAATCGCACCCAACCGATAGTCAGGCAAAGAAAACGGATGAGATCGGATTGATGGAACTCCGAGCCGTTGCCCAGGTTCACAACACCTACATTGTGGCAGAGCATCCGGCTGGGGTGTGGTTGGTGGAGCAGCACATAGCCCATGAACGGGTTTTATACGAGCAGTTGTGCCAAGCTTGGCAACTCGTCCCCCTAGAACCCCCCGTCATCTTGAATCATCTCTCTCCCGCCCAGATCCAGCAACTCGAACAGATCAACTTAGATATAGAACCTTTTGGAGAGCAACTGTGGGCGATTCGCACGGCACCCGCACCCTTACAAGAGCGAGAAGATCGTGCCGACGCCTTAGTGGAACTCAGCTTAGGTGGAGATTTGCAAACCGCTCAAGTAGCGATCGCCTGCCGCACCGCCATCCGCAACGGGACTCCTCTCGGCTTGCCCCAGATGCAAACTCTCTTAGAGCAATGGCAGCGAACTCGTCATCCTCGCACTTGTCCCCACGGTCGTCCAATTTATTTGTCCCTAGAAGAATCAGCGCTTTCGCGTTTCTTCCGCCGTCATTGGGTAATTGGCAAAAGTCATGGGATTTAGAAATAATTCAGTAAGGACACGGCATTGCCGTGTCCTTACTGAATTATCAAGAATCAGCAGTAACCTTTTGTTTCTTTTTCCTCCCTTCTCTCTTGATATTGTGTTCGTACCAATTCATCAAAGGAGTAGCACTAATCCCATGCAAAAATACAGAAATCACGATGACGATGTAAGTAATCCAGGCAATTTGTTCGCCCAAAGTATCTTTTAAACCTTCGCCAAAAGCATAGGAAAGATAATATAAAGAACCAACGCCACGAATACCAAACCAGCCAAACAAAAAGCGGGTTTCAGAGGGGTAGCGACGACCGAGAAAGCTAATCCAAACTCCCAGAGGTCGAATCAAAAAAATCAACAAGACTGCTACCAAGAGACCCTGACCACCAAACTGGCGAATCGGCTCATACCGCAATAGCGTTCCTAAGATCAAAATTGTTGCAACTTCCAGTAATTTCTCAACTTGTTCGGTGAATTCAAATTGCGAAATTTTCTTTTCGGGATCGTGGTAACTCCGCTGAACGACGACTCCAGCCACAAAAACTGCCAAAAAGCCGTAGCCATTAACAATTTCTGTCAAAGCATAGGTAATTAAAATCGTACTGAGAGCAACAAAATCCTCCATCAACTCATCGACCTGGCGGAAACGTTGCAGTTGCTGGTCAACCAAAACAACCATTTTTGCCGCGATAATTCCCATGACAATGCCAGCTGCGATCGCCCAAAGTAAATCAACCGCTACCCATTGTTTAAACCAGTTGTCCCAGTTGCTATCTTTTAAGGAGTGAATCCCGAAATAAACAAACGGAAAAGCGAGCGCATCGTTTAAACCCCCTTCCGAAGTTAAACCAAAGCGCAGCTCATCTTTATCTTTTAGATCTCCCATCTGAACTTCTGAAGCCAAGACTGGATCGGTTGGGGCGAGAATTGCACCGAGTAAAATCGCTGGACCCCAATCCATTTTTAAAAACCAGTGACCAACCGCAGCGATCGCAAAAATTGAAATCGGCATCAGAAATCCAATCAACCGCACTGTTGTGTTCCACGACCTTAATCTGAGTGGGCGATTCATCTTTAGACCGCAGTTAAAGACGGAGACAATCACCACAAATTCCGTTAGTCGTTCCAGAAATTCGGCGTCTGGTCGTATCTGAATTAACTTAAGCCCGTATTGCCCTAATCCGATACCCACGAGCAGGTAAATGATGGCATAGGAGAGGGGTAATCGTTTAATCCAGCCCGATCCCAAAGTAACCATCAGCAGGAGTAGACCAATCACCAACAGGTCAAGAATATAGATAGATACAGGAGGGAATAGGACTTGGAGCATACATTTAGCGATCGCATAGTTGAAAACAGTACCCTCTGAACTCTACTGACTTGCCGAAGACCCCAAATCATCACCGGGCTAGATTTTAGACAAAATGCGATCGATCCACTTTTACGACTGAAGGCTGAGGATCGCACTCCTTAAAAGCCTCTAAACCCTGACGCCAAATTATCCTGTAGTGGAAGGTTTTCTAGTGGAAGGTTTTCGCTCCAGATTACAGCGATCGCATCGCTGCCTCTGCTAGCTTAGTTTTGCGATCGATAAAAGGAAAAAATAAAAGGAAAAACGCCATGACACTGCCTGATGGGCCGCAGACGCTGCAATTCCTGCAACTACTCCAATGGATTTCCCAGCCCGTGCAGTACCTAGAAACGTCTGTTAAAGCTTATGGTGACTGCTTCACAGCCCGCTGGGGTGGCTTTCCCCCGTATGTACTCATTAGCAATCCGCAAGGAATTCAGGAGCTGTTAACGGCAGATCCCAGACAATTTAACAGCGGTAGTGGGAATAAGATTTTACAACCTTTGCTGGGCGACCAATCTCTGATATTACTAGATGGCGATCGCCACCAGCGCCAGCGACAGCTATTGACTCCCCCCTTTCACGGGGAACGAATGCGAGCTTACGGCAAGTTGATTTGTGACATTACCGAGGAAGTCATGAATCGGCTAACGATTGGCAAACCCTTCCTAATTCGTGCCGCCGCGCAAGAGATTTCTCTGGAAACCATCTTAGGCGCTGTCTTTGGCATCAATGAGGGTCAGCGTTTCCAGGAACTCAAGGGACTCCTTACTTCGATGCTGGATGCTGTGAGTTCTCCCCTTTCCTCCGCCGTCCTCTTTTTTCCATCACTCCAACGAGATTTGGGTTCTTGGAGTCCTTGGGGAAAATTTCTTCGCCGACGGCAGCAAATTGACCGACTCATTTACGATGAGATTCAGCAACGCCGGGAGCAATTCGATCCAGATCGCACAGATATTCTTACGCTGTTGATGTCTGCGCGGGATACGGACGGGCAACCAATGACGGATGAAGAATTGCGCGATGAGTTAATGACCTTCCTGTTGGCGGGTCACGAAACCACTGCTTCAGCGATCGCTTGGGCGTTGTATTGGATACACCAACAACCAGAGGTACAGGACAAGCTTCTCCAGGAACTCAATAGTGTTGGGGATGTTTCCGATGTCAGCGCTATTTCTAAACTTCCCTATCTCAACGCTGTTTGCTCGGAAACGTTGCGAATTTACCCAGTGGCGATATTTACTTTTGGTCGAATTACGCGATCGCCAGTGCAACTGATGGGCTATCAATTTGATGCCGGTACACCGCTTGCTGCCTGTATTTATCTGGTTCATCACCGTGAGGATATTTACCCCCAAGCAAATTCTTTCAAGCCTGAACGCTTTTTGGAACGGCAATTTTCTCCCTATGAATATTTGCCCTTTGGTGGCAGCAATCGTCGTTGTATCGGCATGGCATTTGCCTTGTTTGAAATGAAGCTGGTACTGGCGAAGATGCTTTCGCGTTATCAACTAGCTCTCACCGATCAACGTCCGGTTAAACCTGTCCGTCGTGGCGTTACCTTAGCACCCCCGGCAACGATGCAGATGCTTATCACCAGCCAGCGTCCCCAGAATACTCAAATACATCAGCCCCTTTCTACGTCTGCATAAATAACTGTTCGCTCAATTGTCATTCAGTTTGAGCTTTAGCCAGTCCAATCAGGATTTACAAGAAACGCTTGGAAAACTAACAGGTACGGCTGAAGATATGCAAAAGACTCTATACACTGCAAAAATGGCTTGTGAAAATCCCTAGTAAATTTGCACAGTTCTGACTCTTATTGATTCCTTCTGTCTTCAGTCCTATCTTCTAATGAAAAGGTCATGGGCTTAAAATATGCAAGTCTTGGTACCAAATCTTCTTTCCCATGTCCTCTTGCAATTCACAGCAGCGGCGGGAAAACCCCGCCTCTACAGGATTCAGCAGTTTTTAAAGTCAGGACATCCAGAGGCGATCGCTACCAAGATAGCGATCGCCTCTGGTTTAAGATTGAGAAAAACAACGATTTGGTAAATAGGGTGAAGTAAATGCTCAATTTCTATGTATTTTTAGCTAAAGGCTGCTTAAAATCTGGAACTTTTAAGTGTTTTCTTCATTCTCAGATTTGTTGAAGCATAGTATCTTTAGTTAAGAACTAATCAGGGCAAAATAATGATAATACTTAACATTATTCTAATTTGTGCAGGTTTAGGGATTAGTAGTTGGTTACTTTTAAGTTATGGAAATGAGTTAGTTAAAGCGATAAATGTCTTGTTTTCAGGATTAGAATCTATATTTATGGTGATTATCGTTATTGTTTTTAAAACTGTAAAATCCCTAATAATTGGAGGAATCATTGCTCTAGTCTGTGCTGGAATATTTAAAATAGCGGGTGCCCAGATAAGCCTTTTAAAAGTCGCTGCGATTACAGTAGGAATTATATGTTTCGCTTTTCTCATGCTTAAAACCTTCGTAGAAGAGTGGAGTAACTTTTACTGGAGTATCCGCAATGTGATTCGCAACAAATATCGCTAACGGTGAAAACATCTAGTTTCTAAACAGAGCAAACTAAGCTAAGATTTTGAAGATTGTCATCTTCCAGTTTTTCTTATGAGAATTGCCCAAATTGCACCGCTGTGGGAACGAGTGCCACCTTTTCGCTACGGCGGGATTGAACTCATTGTCAGTTTACTAACTGATGAATTAGTTCGGCGCGGTCATCAGGTAACATTATTCGCCTCTGGAGACTCGATTACAAAAGCTCAGATGAAGTCAGTGCATAACCAAGCGCTGCGCTTAGATTCAAAGATTAAAGAGCCTGGAGTTTATGAGCTAATGATGCTCTCTCAGGTCTATCAACAGGCGCATCACTTTGATATTATTCACTCCCACGTCGGCTATGCAGCTCTGCCCTATACGCCTTTTGTGAAGACGCCGACCGTACACACCACACACGGCATTTTCACGCCAGATAATGAGAAAATATTCCGGCAATTTGCATGGGAGCCTTATATCAGTATCAGTGAAGCTCAGAGAGAACCCCGACTCGGTTTAAATTACATCCATACGGTCTACAACGGCATCGACCCAGCAGTATATCCCTTTCAGGAAAAACCAATTGAACCGCCCTATCTAGCCTTTGTGGGGCGTATTTCCCCAGAAAAAGGTCCGGAAGGAGCAATAAAAATTGCTCGTGCCAGCGGCTATCCTTTAAAAATGGCAGGTAAGGTTGACCCGGTAGACAAAGTTTATTTTCATGAACAGATAAAACCGCTGATTGATGGCGAACAAATCCAATATCTCGGTGAAGTTTCTCACGAAGAAAAGGCGCAGTTACTAGGAGGTGCCACCGTGACGCTATTCCCGATTACCTGGCGGGAACCATTTGGCTTGGTAATGATTGAATCGATGGCAACGGGGACGCCGGTGATTGGAATGGCGATGGGTTCGGTGCCAGAAGTCATCGCGCATGGCAAGAGTGGATTTGTTTGTCACTCTCTGCAAGAAATGATTGAGGCAATTCCACAAGCGATGACCTTAAACCGCCAGACGTGCCGAGACTACGTTTTGAATCGCTTTAGCGTCAAGACGATGGTGGATGAGTATGAACGAGCTTATCAAATGACGCTAATGGGGAATCCGGAAGGAGTAAAACACTAGCAAATTACTAATTTTTGGCATAAGTTTTTTCCTTGAATTTGATTAATTCTAAGGGATCTAAACCAGAGGGCGTCATCAATTCTTTTGCTAATAAATACCCGGCACAAGTCCAGGTTTGATGCCTTCTGGCTTCTCGACCAATTAAGTGACCGCTTTTCCCGTCATAATATTCAGGCCAATCTTCTTTTTGCAAACGTTTTCCAGCTTTTTCAATTGCTGCTTTTGCAAACTGCATATATTCTTCTTCTTTTGAATCTTGACCCAATTTTCGAGCGGCGGCTGCCCACATCCACATCAAAACAGGCCAACTTCCCCCATTGTGATACGACCAAGGACTATTTTTAGGATCGCAACCCGTCAAAATTCTCCAATCTTCGTCTTCTATGGCTGGATAACAGATTTTGAAAGGCATTTGTCCAATTAGCTCTTTATCTCGTTTTTCGATGAGATTCATGATTTTTTCGGACTGATCGTTGGTAACTAAGGAACAAACGATTGCCATCAAGTTACCAACCGAAAAGAATCGAAAATCCATCTGCGATGGGCCAATATTTCCAACTAAATAACCCCCGTCTTCTGGCAGCCATTCGTCTAAATTAGCATAAGGAATAGATGCGGCATAGATATTGTATTTGTTGATAGCGGTTGCCCCATATTCCTCAACATTGTACTGATAGGTTTGATTTAAACGATCCATATCCATCCAATACTCAGTCCGAATATGGTTAGCCAGAGAACCCAATCGTTTCTCTATCGCTGAGAGAATATCTTTATTGTTGTGATTTTTGCGGTCGAGTAGCTCATCAGCAGCACGCAAGGCAGCGTAGAATAGGACTTGGATTTCTAGTGGGTATCCATAGATGCCCATTCGACGGTCAATCATAAAAGCTCCATCGGGAACTAAGAGAGTAGGTTCTCGATCGAAGCGATCGCTAAAACAAAGTTCCAGAATTAATCTGATTCCTTCTTGGAAGTCGGCTTGATGGACTAAAGAGGTGTCGCCCGTCGCTTTCCAATAAGCCCGCAACAGGATAATCCACCAGAGGCTAGAATCAACTGGCGTGACTCTAGCGATCGCGTGCTGACCAAAATCGGGGTCTAAGTGTTCTTTGCCCTTCTTATTCTTAATAATTTTGAAGCTAGCTGGCATTAAAACTCGACCCGTATTCAAAAAAGTTTCGGATCTTTCTTGCTGGTGTAGTTCTAACGTTACTTCTAGAAAATTTTTGACAATTTCCTTGCCGTTGACTGTCACCTCTTTTTTGTTATCAAGTTGAACGGAAAATTCACCTTTGACTAAAAATAAAAGTGCTACTGGAACAAAATCACGAATAAAAACTTGGTCATAATTCAGCGTATCTCTACTAACTTTTTTGGGGATATTTATTTCATTTTTATCTTTTTTATAAGTATGAGCGGCTGGAGTTCCAACCAGCCGTCCTTTATAAGAGATAAGCGAATCCACCAGTATTTGTAATGCTTCTATTTCCAGTGCCTCTACTCCCATCAGATGCGAACCTCCTTAATTTCTAGAGCAATCTATTATACGAGATGCTGCTTCATCACAGATACTTTTAAGCCAGAGAATTGTGCAACATAATCCCTTAAATAGAGCGTACTATAGAATGCAGGGTGTGGTGTATTGTTGAATTTCCATTTAACGCCGTCATCCCCGCAAAGGGCATGATTGACCAGGTTGAGCGAAGAAAAAATCCGTCCGCAGTAAGAGAGTTGGAAAAAAATTGGAAATTTTGTTCTCTCCGAACGATAGAGCGGATCGTTGATTAGATTTGTAGAAGTATAAAAAGGTCACATTTGTCGGAACCTCGCTCCTCTACTGGATATCAGTAGCGATGGATAAGGTTTTAAATTAGATTCTGTGACCCTCATTAAAACCTCACAAAGACCCTGTATTCTTGAGCAGAAACCTGATTCATGGCACCGGATATTCTTGAACTGGACGGAAAAACCTTTGTTCCCGCACAAGAGCTGCCCATTCCAGAGTGGCCTTGCGTTCTTGGCGAGCGCCCCCAACCGACTCTTACTATTAAAGACAATGACCTGTTTTTAGTCACCGATACCCTGGGCAACATTGCCGGGTGTTTAGGCGATGACATGAATGCCAGCATGGGGCTTTTCTGCGCCGATACGCGGTTCCTTAGTCGCCTGGAACTGCAAATTAACGGACGCTCCCCCGTCTTGCTCAGTAGCACAGCTGACAAAGGATTTGCCCTTTCAGTTCTGTGTACCAATCCCAGCATGGACGGAGGAGAGCGATTAGAGGGAGGGGATAAATTAGAGCCAAATGAGCAAATTGACGGCGGGGCAATTTTTGACTTTGCACCTCTTCGAGCCGACACCATCGGAATTAACCGAGAAATTGTCCTAAATGGAGCGCTGTTTGAAGAATTAACTGTTTCCAACTACAGCACCAGTTCCATTCGCTTTCAACTGAGTCTCAGCTTTGATGCGGATTTTGTGGACTTATTTGTAGTCCGGGGGTACGGTCGAAAAAACAAGGGGCAGCTGTTACGAGCCGTGCCTAAAAGTCAAGCCGCAGAACCCGAAAAGCAAGAAATGACGCTCGCTTATCAAGGGTTGGATGGCTCTGTAATGGAATCGCAAATCGAGTTTGTTCATCGCCAGCCAGACACTCTCAGTGGTTATACGGCAGTTTGGCAGCTGGAGATGGAGCCTCACGAAACCCAAAAACTGGGCTATCGGCTGCAAATGCGTACCAATAACCGTCCCACTTCTAGGGTATCTGCCCCAGCCACGCTGGTACAGGCTAGAGCCGCAGAGTTATCGGAGCAGCAGGAGTGGCGTCAACACGTAACCGGGATTCGCTCAGACAAAAACACGTTTAATCGAGCGATCGAGCGAGCCGAGCAGGATACTTATTTACTACGCCAGTCTTTCGGCAAAGGGAAGGTACTCTCGGCTGGGGTGCCTTGGTTTTCGACGTTGTTTGGGCGCGACTCGATTATTGCGGCGTCGCAAACGCTGATGCTCGATCCGACAATTGCCCGCGAAACTCTTACGATCTTGGCTGAATACCAAGGGAAAACGGATAATGAGTGGCGCGATGAGCAGCCAGGGAAGATTTTGCACGAGCTGCGGTTGGGTGAAATGGCGCGTTGTGAAGAAATTCCCCATACACCTTATTACGGCACCGTAGATGCGACACCGCTGTGGTTAATGCTGTATGCGGAACACTTTGCCTGGACAGCCGATCGGGAAACCCTGGAGCTATTGTGGCCTAATGCCTTGGCGGCAATGGATTGGATTGACCGCAACAGCAAGGAAACGGGTTATCTCATCTACCAACGTCAATCGAAGCGGGGTTTGGCGAATCAGGGGTGGAAAGACTCTGGCGACTGTATTGTGAATCGCAAGGGGCAGATGGCGATGGGCGCGATCGCTCTTTGTGAAGTGCAAGCTTATGTCTATGCTGCCAAAATCCGTCTGGCAGAAATTGCCCGCATGAAAAAGCGCCTTGATTTAGCGGACAGGTGGCAAGATGAGGCGAGAGATTTGAAGAATCGCTTCAATCGGGATTTTTGGATGCCAGAGGAAGATTTCTGCGCCTTGGCTTTGGATGGCGACGGCAAGCAGGTTGATAGTATTACTTCTAACCCCGGTCACTGTCTGTATTTGGGCATCTTGACACCAGAAAAAGCTTATAGCGTCGCGGAACGGCTACGGGCACCGGATATGTTCAACGGCTGGGGAATTCGCACCCTCAGTAGTTTGTCACCGGCTTATAATCCGATGGGCTATCATGTCGGTTCTGTGTGGCCTCACGACAATGCCATGATTGCGATGGGGGTGCGATCGCTCGGTCTAATCGATCAAGCGCTGGAACTTGCCAAAGCTTTAATGGATATGACTTTACAGCAACCTTATCAACGACCGCCAGAACTTTTCTGCGGTTACGAACGCACAGAAGATAACACTACGGTCAAATATCCCGTCGCTTGTTCTCCTCAAGCTTGGGCAACCGGCAGTATCTTCCAGTTGCTGCAAATGATGGTAAATTTAGTCCCCGATGCTCCCAATAACTGCTTGCGGATTATCGATCCTGCTTTGCCGGAGTCGATTAATCGTCTAGCGCTACAGAACTTGAGAGTGGGGCAGACTTTGCTGGATTTGGAATTTGAGCGTTCCGGCAATACCACTGCCTGTCGGGTTGCCAAAAAACGCGGTAATTTGCGGGTTGTGATTGAAGCTTGATTTAGAAGCTGGGTGGGGAATGCCCACCTAGCTCTATCAAGCTGATTGCCAGTCTCTAAAAAATCTTGCTAATTTTTTGAGTAAATTATCTGATTTTCCTTTTAAAATCCCGCTACTTCATGCTTCCTCAGAGGTTTCCCCATTGATACCGGGAGAAGATTTGTAGAGGGCGTCCAATTGTTCGCGGGCGTCTTCTACGGTCATGGAACGCATCACCAAAAGCGGTTCGTTAATCGGGTTCCCGGCATCATCTAATAGTTCCGGGTGCGGGATCGACCCATAAGGAGAGCGAGAATCTCTAAATTGGGACTGCATCCCTGGTGGGTAGCGCCGTTGAGAATCCATACTACTGATGGTTAACAAGTTGCGGAGCATATTCCCTATAGCAAGAAACGCCAGAACAGTAAAGGCAATTAAATAAAGCAGGTGTAACATACGATTTTCCTCCAAGCCGCACAGTCTAATGGGATGTTCGTCAATAGGGGCTTTCGCATTCGTGGCGAAACGGTAATGCTTGCCCCCGGATTTTCCGTAAAAATGTTTCGCCCTTAGATTTACTTGTTTGTGGAAGTGGATTGCTCAGCGTGGAAGCGCATCGACACCTGCCAACACTCAGTAACCAACTGGTGCCACGGCATCAGAACTGACGTTTCAATGCCAACTTGAGCATCAGTCGCTTGAAAGAGCATCTGAGCGGTGCTGACTTCCGCGTGAGCAAGCTTGACTCGATCCAGTAAGTCGGATTGCTGTTGGGCACTTAAAAAAGTAATTTCTTCAGTTTCTAAGAGAGCGCGCGATCGCGCAAACCAATACTGAAAATCTTCTAAGAGCGGTTGTAATACCGTTTTCAGCAATTCATTTTCAGGCAAGTTGGAAGCAGCCATGAATCAAAAACCGAATACTATCTAAATTTAATCTTAACGTAGTTTACAATTCGTAATAATATTTTTAGATTCTCTTAAACAACAACCACATCGCCAGGGAAAAACAACCTCGGTATGATAGAGGCAGTAACACCCGATTAATTGCCCGTTTCTTCGTCCTTATGGAACCGCCGATGAGCGTCTCAGAATCTCCAGCGTCTCAAGAACAGCCAGAAAAAATGTATTTGCCCCGTACCAGCGAATCTGAATCGTTGAAGAAAATCCGTCACACCGCTTCCCACGTTATGGCAATGGCGGTGCAAAAGCTGTTTCCCAAAGCGCAGGTGACTATCGGCCCTTGGATAGAAAACGGCTTTTACTATGACTTTGATAATCCAGAGCCATTTACCGAAAAAGATTTGAAGTCCATCCAGAAAGAGATGGTCAAAATCATCAATCGGAAATTGCCAGTGATTCGGGAAGAAGTCAGTCGCGAGGAAGCTGAAGGTCGGATCAAGACAATTAATGAGCCTTACAAGCTAGAAATATTAGAAGACATTGAGGAACCAATTACCATCTACCACTTGGGGGATCAATGGTGGGATTTGTGTGCAGGCCCTCATTTGGAAAATACCAGTGAGTTGAACCCGAAGGCAATCGAACTAGAAAGTGTTGCCGGTGCTTATTGGCGGGGGGATGAAACGAAAGCTCAACTCCAGCGAATTTATGCCACCGCTTGGGAAACGCCAGAACATCTGGCTGAATATAAGCGCCGCAAGGAAGAAGCGCTACGCCGAGATCACCGCAAACTCGGCAAAGAACTGGGACTCTTTATTTTCTCAGATCCGGTGGGGCCGGGGTTACCTCTGTGGACGCCGAAAGGAACGGTGTTGCGAAGTGTTCTAGAAGACTTCCTGAAGCAGGAACAGCTGAAACGGGGATACCAGCAGGTGGTGACGCCTCACATCGCCAGAGTCGATTTATTCAAAACTTCCGGACATTGGCAGAAATACAAAGAGGATATGTTCCCGCTGATGGCGGAAGATGAGCAGGCGGCGGCGATAGAACAGGGATTCGTCCTGAAGCCGATGAATTGCCCCTTCCACATCCAAATCTATAAGAGCGAGTTGCGTTCCTATCGGGAACTGCCGATGCGTCTGGCAGAATTTGGCACCGTCTACCGTTACGAGCAATCTGGGGAATTGGGTGGTTTAACGCGGGTGCGCGGTTTCACGGTGGATGATTCTCACTTATTCGTGACGCCAGAACAGCTAGACAGCGAATTCCTGAAAGTGGTGGATTTGATTCTGTCGGTGTTCAAGAGTCTGCAACTGAAAAACTTTAAGGCGCGACTCAGTTTCCGCGATCCGGCTTCAGATAAGTACATCGGTTCCGATGAAGCTTGGGAGAAGTCTCAAGGTGCGATTCGCCGGGCCGTGGAAACCTTGGGCATGAACTACTTTGAAGGCATTGGCGAAGCCGCATTTTATGGCCCGAAACTGGATTTTATCTTCAGCGATGCCCTAGATCGCGAGTGGCAGTTGGGGACTGTCCAAGTGGATTACAACCTGCCAGAACGGTTTGATTTGGAATATGTGGCGGAGGATGGTTCCCGGAAGCGTCCGGTGATGATTCACCGCGCTCCTTTTGGCTCCTTGGAACGGCTGATCGGGATCTTGATTGAAGAGTATGCGGGGGATTTCCCGCTGTGGTTAGCGCCAGTCCAAGCGCGATTGCTGACGGTGAGCGATGCCCAGTTGCCTTTCGCTCAGGAAGTGGCACAGAAGATGCGATCGCTCGGTATTCGCGTGGAAGTCGATACCAGCGGCGATCGCATGGGCAAAATGATTCGCAATGCCGAAAAGGACAAGATCCCTGTCATGGCGGTGGTAGGGGCGAAAGAGCTGGAATCAAATAGCCTGAGTATTCGCACCCGCGCGGCTGGCGATGTGGGGGTCATTCCTGTAGAAGAAGTGTTGGAGAAGATGAAAAACGCGATCGCTAACTTCGACAATTTTTAAGAAGTTGCCAGTTCATAGTTCATATAGGGGCACTCCAAAAGAGTGCCCTTTTTCAATTGGGTGCATCTCAATAACAGCAAAAATGCCACCCCAGCCCAGCCTCTCTTTGCTTGCAAAGAGGGGTTAAATCTTTCCCCCTCTCCGTGGACGGAGAGGGGCTGGGGGTGAGGTTCCGCCTTTATATTGCACGCTATAAATCCGTTTAATATTGATATTTTTCAGCTTCCCAGTGCCTGCCGATTCCAACATTTTTTAGAGTGCTGGTTTGGGAAATGTAACAAATAGATTGCTAATCCCGATAACCAATACATAGAGTACAACCGCACCCGCAAGCGTTACCGCAGTGTAGGCAGTTGCTTTATTTTTCGGGCATTTCATCACAATCGGCAATCCCAGATATAGCAGATATACGCTATACAACCCAGCAAGAAATGCGAAAATCGTGAAACTTGGGATGATACGGAGGATACCGGCTAACCAGGCAGGTGTGTTGGCATAAGCAGCAACTTTAAGAGCTTGTAGCTGATTTTTCTCGGCTGAAAATTGAGGAGCGAAAGCATTAATAATCAACGACAAGAAAAATACGCTTAATAGTGTTAGTAAAAAGCTAACACCTGCATATAAAATAGCTGGCACTAAGGGCAACCGAGACGTAACGATACTAGAGGTATTGATGCCGATAACTGCCCAACCAACAGCTGCGGCGATTGGAGCGATCGCTGCCAGAGGAGCAATATAGGTGTTATACAATCTAGCGCTAGAGGTTGTTTCTTTTGCGATCGCTCGCCACTCACTTTTGGGGTGCAACAGGATATTTGGAATGCGCTTAATTAAGTTCATTTTTCACTTTGTTTTATTGATTTGATGTAGCAGAACTGATTTTAAGCCCCAATCCAGCTAAACACTATATATCTTCCCAATTATTAGGATTTCACCCTTTTGTCAGATGCTGCCAGCGCAGATATTAGTTAAATCAATATCCATTTAAATATTCCTTTAGCAAGAGGATTTAAGAGGTTGACAAAAGGTATGCTAAAAAGGGTTTTGTCTTAACTCTCTGGCTAGGTAGGATCTAGCTAAGGTGGAGGTGGTAAAAAAGCGATCGCCCTGGTAAAACATCCGAATCATATGGGATTTCACGGTTGCGGGGATGTTTTCTTGCTGTCATGAATTTGATGAATGAGGGCAAAAGCACGCGAAGCCTAGAGACAAATCAAAGATTTACCTTCCTGCACGCAAATAGGGTGCCGGTAGTAGCGATTGGTGAATTTTGACTGTACCGCAAAAGGCGCGGCAACTTGTGTGAAGGCAATTTGTGTCAAATAAATCCCGTTGCGAGGCGGCGATGTGATACCGAATACAGTTCTGGCGGGAATCCTAAGTGAAGGAGCAACTGCTTTTCGCAAAATCTATTTGGTAATAGAGGAATTGCAAATGCAAGTATGCGATCGCCCACTGCAATACACCGCAATAATACACAGGTTGACCCATGCCAACAAAGGGATTGCTTAGCTTAGAATCTGTCATCGATCGTCGTCCTCTGACTGTATCGGCTGACACCCCACTGATGGACGCGATCGCCATGATGGGCAAAGCGAAAAGCAGTTGCGTACTTCCTAGTTTGAAGATCCCCCCAGAAGCAGTGCTAATGAGCGAAGCACGAGCTAGCGCTGTCTTTGTAGTAGAAGGGTTGCAGTTAATCGGAGTGTTTACCCACACAGATGCTATCCAGGTAATCGCCTCAGGAATCAATTTAGCAGAAGTCAAGATTGCCTCGGTGATGACGCAGCCGAGCATCGCTCTGACTGAATCTGACACAGAGAATATTTTCACAGCATTGTCAATCCTGCGCCAGCATCAAATTCGCCACCTACCTGTTATAGACGCGCAAAGGCAAGTGGTGGGCACTATCACCCTCGAAAGTATTCGTCAAGCACTGCCCCTCGATGAGCTAATCAAATCGCAGCCTTTGACAGAAGTGATGACTGCCCCAGTTATTCAAGCACCGGCGACGGCTTCGGCGCTGAGCTTAGCTCAATTAATGGCAGAACACCAGGTCAATTGTGTTGTGCTTACAGAAGAAAGTTCCGAGTCGAGTTCTATTGAAAACTCAAAACTTCAACCCGATCCCTTGAGCGAAGCAAAGGTTCAACACTCAAAACTTCCTACGCATCGCTACACTAACAAAACTCAAAACGTGCGACCTACCGCTACGCTAACAACCCTCCTGAAGCCAGTAGGGATTGTCACCGAACGGGACATCATCGATCTTCAGGCTCTCAGCCTGGATTTATCGCAGATACAGGCGTTTAGGGTAATGAGGGCATCCGTGTTGTCTTTAAGCCCCTCAGATTCAGTGTTAGTTGCCCTTTGGGAAATGCAGCAGCACCAGGTGCAGCGAGTTGTGGTGTCGGAGAATCCCAGGGAGCTGTTAGGTATTGTTACCCAAACCAGTTTTTTGCAAACGCTCGATCTCACACAAATATCTACAGCAGTAGAGCAATTGCAGCAATCGATCGAGCAGTTTGAAGCCGAATCCTCTCTCCCCCCGCACAATGAAACCCTAGAACCTCAAGGACAGGAAAGCCCAGCGGAACTCTTGGAACAGCTTGAGCGCAATCGCCTGTTAACCACAATTGCCCTTCGCATTCATCAATCACTCAATTTGGACGAAATTCTGAACACCGCCGTCGCTGAAGTGCGGCAATTTCTCCAAACTGACCGCGTGATTATCTACCGTTTTAATCCAGATATGAGTGGCACTGTCGTTGTCGAATCGGTCGCTGAGGGCTGGCAACCTGCTCTAAGTAGCACAATTCACGACAATTGCTTTGGGAAGAATTATGCCCAAGCCTACAAAAAAGGGCGTATTCAAGTCACAGCAGATATTTATACCACCGGGTTAACCCAATGTCACATCGATATCCTGGCTTTGTATGATATCCGAGCGAGTCTCGTGGTTCCGATTCTGCAAGGAGAACATTTGTGGGGTCTGCTGTGCGCCTATCACTGTTCGGGACCCAGGCGGTGGCGGGAGTTTGAGATTGATTTGCTCAAACAATTGTCAACGCAAGTAGCGATCGCAATTCAGCAGTCTGAACTTTATCAGCAAGTACAAGCTGAACTCGCCGAACGCAAACGAGCAGAAGAGCAACTCAAGGCTTCGCTTAAAGAAAAAGAGGTGCTGCTGAAGGAAATTCACCACCGCGTCAAAAACAATTTACAGATTATTTCTAGTCTGTTAAAGCTGCAATCTGCCTATACCAAAGAGGAACAGGTTCTGGGAATGTTCAAGGACAGTCAGAATCGCATTCGCTCGATGGCTCTGATTCACGAAAAATTGTATCAGTCCAAAGACCTATCTAGGATAGACTTTGCTGAGTATATTCGCGACCTGGCAGGAAATTTACTTCGTTCCTACAAAGCAAGCTCTCAGGCAATTACGCTGAAAACAAACGTTAATGACATTAACCTAAACATTGATACAGCGATTCCTTGTGGTCTAATTATCAATGAATTAATGTCCAATTCCTTAAAACACGCTTTTCCAACGCCCAGTATCGATAAGGAAATTTGTATTAATATTTACTCAAACGGCAATTATCAATTTATTTTGAACGTCAGTGACAACGGAATCGGTTTCCCGAAAGACTTGGACTTCCGGAATACTGAATCCTTGGGGTTGGAGTTAGTCTGCACCCTCACTGAACAATTAGACGGGACTATCGAACTTGATAGTCGTAGAGGGACAAGCTTTTTTATCACATTTTCAGAAATCGGCAACATTAGGAAGACATAAATAAAAAAAATGGCAAAGGAAAAAATTTTAGTAGTTGAAGATGAAAGAATTGTTGCCAAGGATATCGTAAAGAGCTTGCAACGCTTAGGATATAACGTTGTCGCTTCTGTTGCTTCGGGAGAGGAAGCGATTCAAAAAGTATTGGAAATTCAGCCCGATTTAGTGTTAATGGATATTATGTTGAAAGGACAATTGGATGGAATAGAAACCACTGAAAAAATTCATAAAAACTTCGATATTCCAGTAATTTATTTAACTGCTTATGCCGATAAAAAAACCCTGGAAAGAGCCAAAATCACAGATCCATTTGGCTATATAATTAAACCGTTTGATGAAAGAGATTTACATACTACGATTGAAATCGCACTTCGCAGACATTTAGCCGAAGCAGCAACTCGCGTAGCTCTTGAAAAAGAAAAACAATTAAGCGAACTTAAATCTCGCTTTTGGTTCATGGTTGCCCACGAATTCCGTAACCCGCTGACCGCAATTTTATCTTCTGCTGAACTACTGGAATCTTATAGCCACGAATTAACAGAACTTAGAAGACGTGAGTATTTCTATCTTATTCAAACCTCGGTTCATTCGCTGAACAATTTATTAAACGAAGTTTTAGAGTTTGGAAAAGCAGACGAAGGAAAACTAGAATGCAAGCCAAAACCCCTGGATTTAGTATGCTTTTGCCGGGATTTGGTAGACCATATGCAATTCAGCTCTGGTTCAAAACATAGAATTATTTTCACAAATCAAGGTGAGTGTACTGATGCTTGTTTGGATGAAAAACTGCTGCGGCATATATTTAGTAATTTGTTAGGGAATGCTATCAAATATTCACCCGAAGGCAGCAATATCTACTTTGAACTTTTGTGTGAGAATGGAGAGGCAGTTTTTCAGGTAAAAGACAACGGAATTGGCATTCCTCCAGGCGACCGAGAACTATTGTTTGACTCATTTCATCGAGCGACAAATGTGAGTAGTATTCCCGGTCATGGACTAGGACTAACGATTGTCAAAAAATGTTTAGACTTACAGAGTGGAGAGATTGCTGTAAATAGTGAAGTTGGAGTGGGGACTACTTTTACAGTCATGCTGCCATTGAACATCTGCGTAATGCCGGAAAAAAATGTTCCTTCATAGATAGCAGGCTGTTAAACGGTAGAGTCTATAATAGTCTATTTCGCAATTCGTTGAGATGCATCCTGTTTCTACCGTTACCGTCAGCGTTCCAGCCACAACTGCTAACTTGGGGCCGGGTTTTGATTGCATAGGCGCAGCTTTAACGCTGTACAACCAGTTCAAGTTCACACGCCTGGAAGCGGATGCTGTAACACGACTCAGCATTACGGTCGAGGGAACAGAAGCCGCACGAGTCAACACGGGTGCTGATAATCTGGTTTACCAGTCATTTGTGAAATTGTACGAGCATATCGGGAAAACGCCACCGCCTGTGCAGATTGAGATCGAGCTGGGTGTGCCGCTGGCAAGAGGATTGGGGAGTTCGGCGACGGCAATTGTGGGAGGTTTGGTGGGTGCGAACTGTCTGGCTGGGGCACCTCTAGATGAAAATGAGGTGAGAAGAATTGCGATCGCTCTGGAAGGACATCCTGATAATGTGGTTCCAGCACTGATGGGGGGGTGTCGTCTAGCAGCGACGGGTTTGAGTGACGAACCGCACAGACACGGAGAAAGCAAAGAAGAATGGGAAATTTGTGAGATTCCTTGGCATTCTGAGATTGTGCCAGTAGTCGCGATTCCGGATTTTGAACTTTCAACTGAAGAAGCGCGGCGAGTTTTACCAACTCAATACAGCCGTGCCGATGCAATTTTTAATACAGCTCATCTGGGTTTATTATTGCGAGGGCTGGAAACCGGCAGGGGTGACTGGTTGCGAGTTGCGATGCAAGACCGAATCCATCAGCCTTATCGGACAGCGTTGATTCGAGGATATGATGCTGTACGCTCGGCAGCAATGGCTTCTGGTGCTTTTGGGATGGTAATTAGTGGTGCGGGACCAACTTTATTAGCTTTAGCAGAGGCGGCGTTGGCACCGACAGTTGTGGAGGCAATGGCGGCGGCTTGGAAGGATGAGGGAATTATGGCACAAGTACGATCGCTCTCGATTGACACCCACGGGGCGAAAACCTCTAATATTTCCTAAATTGGTCACTCAGATTTTTGCGTAACTGCTGAATTTGTCGAGATTGATTTCTAGGTCCTGAAACAAAAACGAGAACTTTATCCCCTTCAGGCGCACAAATTAAATAAGCTGACAGATTCCCAAATCGTCCGTAAGCTGCTTCTGTGATAACTCCTGTCTCTTGGGCATTACTACTTTTCAGGAATTCAAGCGCATTATCCAGACAGTTGTTCTGGCTGGTATCGTCTCTCCGATTCGTCACTCGGCTGACACTGTTGGTTTCATTGATTTCAATCCATTCGCTCCAGTTACTTGTAGTCATATCCGCTAAAGCAGGCATTGACTCATTTAGCAATCCCGTTTTCATACTTAAAATTGTGGCAATGACTAAAAACGAATTTGCTGTCTTTTTAAGACTAATTCGGTTCAACATAAGTTAGGTCAACAAACGGGTGAATTAATGTCGAGTAATCGTAACCCTGTAAATTGATTTACAAAATGCAAGAAGTTTTACGGAACTATTCACCTAAGTTAGGAAAGTAATTATGGAGCCAATTCAAGTAGAAATTGAAGCGATTCGCACTCAGATTGAGGCGCTCAAAGAAGAACGCGCCATCCTGAAAGTCGATCCAGTATTGCCAAGCTATAACACGCCAGAAGCAATCGTTGAGGCTTATCGTCGTCATGCTAGAGAAACAGCACAAATCTCTGCTGAAGTCAAGGGAATCGATGATGCGATCGCTGCCTTGGAAGCTAAATTGAAGGAGATCGGGCGATCGCAAGGATTGGCGCAACAGTTATTGCATGAGCGGACACAACATCCTCTCGCAGAGCAGGTAGAGGAAGGAAAACAACGCGCTCAGGATCGCGCTGAACGAATTAACGAACTGGCGGAGGAACTGAAGCAGGAAGTGCAAGCGCTCAAGGCGATCGCTGATGAGATTAGTCCCAGTTATTGGCAGTTGTACAACAGACCTTTCATTACTGGATTCAGCAAAATTTCGGTTCCCTACGTCCGCTCGGATAGCACTGTGTGGATGATTACGAATCAAGTCGTGTGAACGGGAAAAACCTCTCCCCAAACCCCTCTCCGGATCGGAGAGGGGCTTTGAAGATAGCTTGCGCCCCTTTCCTGGTAGAAAAAAGGGGCGGAGGGTTAGGTTTGGGAGCGCTGGCTATTTTTCCAGGTTCGCCAGTGTTTCCGGTAAAGCCAATCGCTCTTTTACAGGATAATTCCCCTGCTCAATTAAGCGCTGCAATTCTTTAACGCGCCTACCAGGGGCAGGATGGGAGGTCAAGAAATCAAAGCCTGCACCACTTTTGCGACTCATTCGAGCAAAAAAGTCGGTTGCACCCGCAACATGACCGTAAGTTTGTTGCAACAATGTTAAGCCAAACTCATCCGCCTCAGATTCCTGAGATTGAGAGAATCGGGAACTGCTAACAGCTTGAACACCCGTCGCCGCTGCCGATGATAACCCAGCAGCATCCCCAAAGACAGTAGCGATCGCAATGGGTAACAGTAGTTGTCGCACCAATGCCCGTAAATGATCGCGGTGGGCAAAATGCCCCAATTCATGCCCCAACACCATCATCAGCTCATTTTCCGATTCCGTCTGTTTCAGCAAACCGGCGTAGATGATAATGCGATCGCCCGGTAGCGCCAGCGCATTCACCGTATTATCGGGAACATATAGCACCCGATAATCTCGCTCTTGGCGTTGCTCGGAAGGCAACTTTGCCTCCAGCCTATCGAGCAGCTGATTGAGCGTATCTTGAGCCGGTGAGGGCTTCGCCAAGCGCTCATAAGCCGGGACAATGACGGCACCCAACTGTCGCTCCACGCTGGGAGGAATTACCCACACCAAGCTATTAATGAACAACCCCAGCAGCCAAATAACGCCGACGATAAATCCAATAAATAGCCCTAAGACAATCAGTAACTGGCGGTTATTGGGAGGTGGGTTGCGATCGCTCGATGTTGCAGTTCCAGACACTTCAGGCTTGCTCCAAAAACGCTATTGTTACTGCATTGCCTAGTTGCATCCGGTATAGCAATGCATTGACCTTCTTTCTATTGCATCGTGAGTTACCTGCACGCGATCGCAATTCTCTATTTAGATGCCTTACAGTTCACCCCCACCCCATTTACCCACAGGGGTTCAAGATTCTCCCCTCTCCGCGAACGGAGAGGGGTTGGGGGTGAGGTTCCTTTCTATATTGCCCTTAAGTAAGAACCGACATAACGCGACCGTCTAAAAGTTCTATTTCGTGCAGTTACAGCAAGATTCAGCTTAGTTACTACTCTTCACGGGACGGAACGGATTCAAGAAATTTACCAGTGCATAAAGCTCACGCGACTGAATCCATAAACGCCCCTTACCCCGGAAGCGGCAAACTAATCCTTCCCCGCCCAAAATTCCAGTTCTCAGCCCTTTAAATGACAAGCCTCCCAACATTTCGACATTGTATTGTAACGAGTCTTCAAACGCCACAATATAGCCAGTATCTACTACATAATCACCGGCAACTGGAATTTCTACAATTGCCCCATAAGAACTAAACCAGATATCTCCTTGACCTGTTGCTCTCAGTAAAAATAACGCCTCCCCACTAAAGAAGCCCTTAAAACCTTGAAACTTAGTATCAATTTCCACACTAGGGTTAGCTGCAACAAAACCCGAAGATTGCACCATCAATCCATTACCACTCAGGTAGTAATGCTGAATGTCTCCAGGGACTCCAGGCGAAACATAGAGTTGTCCTGCCCTTCCTTCAGCGGTAAATTCACTCAAAAATAAAGATTCACCGCCCAGCATCCGACCGATACCTTGCATTAAGCCACCTTTGACTTTGGACTTCATTTTAATGCAAGTATCCATTGCTGCCATTGCGCCCGATTCTACCAAGACAGTTTGATTTGCTTGTAAGTCGAGGCGTAGGGAAGCATAGGCTGGGGAATGCTCAATTTCGTAGGCAATCTCATTCATAATTATCCTTTGCTAATTACTAATTGAAGGATTGGTAATCGTTCAAAATCCATTTATTAATGACAAATTACCACTCTTTATCGCGGCGGCAGCTGAGAACCGACTAGCACCCCGAAGGCACCCGGATTGTGAGTTTGGCAAAATACTCGACCTTGTCCTTGAAACCGACAAATAAATCCTTCTCCGCCCAAAAACGAACCAATTAAACTGGAAGTTGCTTTTCTAATTTCAAACTTCAGGCTTTTCTCAAACGCCACAATATGTCCCGTGTCAACGATATATTCGCCATTCACAGGAATTTCATAAATCGCCCCAAAAGAAGAAAGCAGAACAGAGCCATGACCGCTGACATTTAACCAAAAAATTGATTCCCCAGAAAACAAAGATTTCAAGCCTTGAAATCCTAATTCAATATCAACATCTGACTCGCTAGCAAGGTAAGAAGCCGATTGCACGACTAACCCAGATCCAGTCATTTCATAAAGCAAAATATCACCCATCAATTTGGGAGCTAAAAATACTTCGCCTCCGGCAGTGGGAGAGCGAAAAACGCTCAAGAACAACGACTCCCCGGCAACCATACGTTTCAGTCCGCCTAAAATTCCGCCGCCTTTTCCTTGCCGTAAAGTCGTACTAGCATTGATATAACCGCTCATGGCAATCATCCTGCCAGCTTCTGCGACTAATTCTTCACCGGCACCGAGAGTAACGCGAGCGATCGCGCTATCCGGTTGATGTAAAACTTCCACATCCATCGCTTCAAATCCTCTTGATTTATGTAATCAGTAATTAGGCGAAAAAACGATTATTGAGTAGCTTTATTAACGGAATTTAGGACGTAAATACCCAACCAAACCACCAACACTGCGAGATTGTAAATAAATTTCACCTTGCCCCGTCAGCCGGTTGACTAAACCTTCCCCCGACGTGACAGAACCGAGCAAGCCACCTGCAAGTCCAACACTCATTTTGATGCCAGGTTCGTAGGCAACTAAGTGACCGCTATCAACCACAAATTCCCCGGTTATCCGTTTTTGAATGATGCCGCCATAAGCACCGAAAAATACCTGACCTTGACCGCTTAACTTCAGCTTAAACAGCCCTTCTCCTGAGATCCAGCTCTTAAAACCTGCCCACTGAACTCCCATTTTCACGCCTGGACTATGGGCAATATAAGCACCTGGTTGAAAGCAAATTTCTCGTCCGCCCCGCAAGTCAATACAAGCTATATCGCCAATGGTGGATTGAGTCAAGATTAAATTCAGAGGTTGCTGTGTATTGTTGGTAAAAACATTCACAAAAAGGGATTCCCCACCAAAGAATTTCTTTAGCAATCCAGAGATTAAACCCCCTGAAAATTCCGTCTTTATCGACAATTTGGCATCCATACTGGTCATAGCTCCCGCCTCAGCAGTGAGGCTATCACCTGGATTCAGGATGACAAAAATAGAGGCAAAGGCTGGTTTATAGCGAATTTCGTACTTCACCGACAAATCTCCTGCTTGTGGAGGATGCAAACCTATACAAGTCTGGCAGAAGTTTTTCCGGTATCCAGATTTTTTTAAGAAAAAGCAATAAGTCGATCCGGGGCGACTGAGGCGGCTTGGCTCTGGATTTAGGGCATTATTTAGCTTTGGGGAAGCAGCAACTTGACCGCGTGGTAGGTTGGAAGGAAGACTGTAACAGCATCCTTTCCTCCATGCGATCGCCTCAACCTCGAAAACAATTTGCTCAACACTGGCTGCGGAGTGACAAGGCGCTCAATCAAATTGTCGCCGCAGCGGAGTTATCCAGCAGCGAGTCGCCTGAGGGCGATCGCTCCGCTTCACGGGTCTTAGAAATTGGCCCCGGCACCGGCATCCTGACTCGTCGCTTATTACCTTTAGCTCAATCTGTTGTTGCGGTTGAAATTGACCGCGATTTATGTCAACTGCTGGCTAAACAATTAGGTAAAGTCAATCATTTTTTACTTTTGCAAGGCGATTTCCTTTCATTCGACTTAGACGCTCAACTTGCTCCTTTTCCAGCGTTCCAACATCCCAATAAAGTTGTTGCCAATATTCCTTACAACATTACCGGCCCAATTCTGGAAAAGTTGTTAGGTACCATTGCCCAGCCAGCCGCTAAGCCGTTTGATTCCATCGTGCTGCTGGTACAAAAAGAAGTCGCACAAAGGCTTTATGCCAAACCAGGCACGAAACATTTTGGGGCATTAACCGTGCGGGTGCAGTATTTAGCAGAGTGCGAGTTAATCTGTATTGTGCCAGCGGGAGCATTTTATCCGCCGCCCAAAGTAGATTCAGCGGTAGTGCGGCTGCGTCCGCGATTGATAGAACCGCCCGCCCAGAACCCTAAGCACCTAGAGAATTTAGTTAAACTCGGCTTCGCCGAAAAGCGCAAAATGTTGCGAAATAATTTGAAAAGTGTGGTTGAGCGCGATCGCCTCACCCAAATACTGGAACAATTAGAAGTAAACCCTCAAGCCCGCGCCGAAGACTTGGGCCTTACCCAGTGGGTTGCTTTGAGTAATTTGCTCAAGCCTAACGACTAAAGTTGCGGCTACACAAACTCTTGTCAGGATGGTGCGCGGACTGAAAAGATCGCTTGTTTGACTAAGCCTGCTCTCGTCAAACTTGGTTTATGTAGCCCCAGTATGAGAGCCTGTGGGCATATATCTACAAAACCCTACTGCGTTCCTATACCCTGATTTCCCCAGCCAAAATTAATCTGTATCTGGAAATTATCAGCGATCGCCCGGATGGTTATCACGAACTGGCGATGGTGCTGCAAAGTGTTGGTCTGACCGACCAAATTGATTTGCGATCGCTTAGCACTGAATCCATCCAAGTTCACTGCGATCATCCCCTAGTACCGTCAGACAAAACCAACCTTGCCTACCGCGCAGCAGAGTTGATGGCGGCAGAATTTCCCCAAGCTTTTGCCCAGTACGGCGGTGTCGAGATTAACATCAACAAACGAATCCCCGTGGGGGCAGGGTTAGCAGGGGGATCTAGCAATGCTGCTGCTGTTTTAATGGGAATCGATTTGCTGTGGCATCTAGGACTCACTCAGTCGGAATTGCAAGAACTGGCAGCAAAAATTGGCTCAGATGTCCCGTTTTGCATCGCGGGGGGGACAGCGCTGGCAACTGGGCGAGGCGAACAACTCTCTCCCCTCCCTAATTTGGAGCATCCCTGGGTGGTATTGGGCAAATACCGCAACCTTGCGGTATCTACACCCTGGGCTTATCAAACTTACCGGCAGAAGTATATCAGTACCTACGTTTCTGACGCTGATAGTTTAGAGGCTCGCAGACAACGGGTACATTCTGGATCGATGGTTAACGCCATCTTCAAGAAAGATCAGGTGAAAATCGGTCAATTACTGCACAATGACTTAGAAAAAGTCGTATTGCCGGAGTATCCCCAAGTGCTGCGACTGCGGGAAGCGTTCTATGAAGCGGGGGTCTTGGGGGCAATGATGTCGGGATCGGGGCCAACCGTGTTTGCTCTCTCAGAATCAGAAGCCAAAGCACAACAAGTACAGCAGCACGTAAGAAAGTCAATCCCCGAACCCAATTTAGATTTGTGGGTAGCACCGTTTACCACCGCTGGGATTCGGGTTGTTGCCCATTGATTGCGCTAAATATTCACTACCCCCTAATTGCGAATCGCTCAATTAATCTATGAATAATCCGAACACTACCCAAAACCCACCAGCCCCAGTCCAAACGCCCACGAGTCCTCTACGCTGTTTGAGTGGTGCGTCGATCGCAGGAGCAATGGCAACAGGTTGTTATTTCCTCACCAATTCAATTGCTCAAAGCTTTGCTGCCAAGCCCATCCACTCGGATAATGTAACGACCATCAATATTGCGATCGCTGTTCGCACCCTCGTGGTGGGCGTCAGCACGCTGGCAACCTCTATCTTTGCCTTAGTGGCTGTTGGTCTAGTTGCCTTAGCGATCCAAATCGCCTTTCAACGCTTGACGAATCGGACGCCTCCACCCAGTCAAAATTAGAATTCTTATCTAATTACTTTCAGGGCAAAGCGAGATACCCGTCGAGAGCTTTAGCATCCCAAAAGTCGGGTGGGCATTTTTATCTTGAGACAAATGGAATGAATCGGGGAAGCTTGCCGATGGTAGGTGCTAGCTTCCCAATTTTCCGCGCCGTTAGCGAACTAGAGCAATCCGATTTGACCGGTGAGCCAGCCCATCAGATCCCAGACTTCTCTCCCGAAGTCTGGGATCTCACCTTTCCGAGTTATTTAGAACTGCTATGCCTAATCAGATGAGCAACTACTAGGGAAATTGTAATACTCATTACAATTTCGCACTGTCAAAAAGACTTGTCTTGGCAATTTTTTCTGATGCGGCTTTCTTGCCCATCACCGCCACAAACTCCTATTTTAAGGCAAGATGAGCTTGATTCTAGCTAACTTAGCTCGCATCTCCCGAAAGTCATTAAAAAGAATCAGTAAAAATGCCGATGACTAGTACGCCAAATTACCTGGAAATTAGAATTTAGGACTCAGCAACCAGTGTAAATTTTTCAAGAAGAATTATGAAGAATAGATGAAGTATGCAAATAAGTAATCACTCTAAAAAGACGGTTTTTAGCCTTTTCAACAGACTCAACAGTAACTTTCAAGACAAACTGTGCTTCTGATTTCGTCGCAAATCTTGCTAACTTTATCTTTTCTTTAAAATCTCTGTTTAGAGGTGCGTAGAAATAGCAGATGATAGTCATAGAGAGGTTCGCTCCAAAAACTAGGATTAAAATACTCCTGGTTGAGCGAGGAGCATTACCGGCTGCAAAGATAAACCCGGTATTCCTGCTCTGCGGTGCCTGAGTTGCTTTTTTAGAAACCTATATTCAAGCAGCTACCATCAAGCTTACGTGTAATCAAACGGTGCATACTTATGACTGTCTCCCCTTGCCAGATAATCACAGCGAAGAACCAAGTGTGGCTTCCGGAAATCAAAGAGCCAGCAGAACTCATTGAGCAACTTTTGGCAATCGGGACAGCGCTTTCGAGCAGTCATAATTTAAAAGAATTACTGAATCTGATTTTATCGAAGAGTCGGGAAATTACTTGTAGTGATGCGGGGAGTGTTTATTTAGTAGAGCGAAGTAGTGACACTCCCAAGTTAGTGTTTAAGGTCGCGCAAAATGATTCTCAATGCAGCGATTCCTTTCAAGAGTTTTTGATGCCATTGACTCCGAAAAGTCTGGCAGGGTATGTGGCGCTGACAGGTGAAAGCTTAAATTTGCCGGATGCTTATAATTTACCCCTGGAAGTTCCCTATCAGTTGGATCGCAGTTTTGACAGCTCGATTCCTTACCATACTCGCTCCGTCTTAGTGCTACCCATGCAAGACGGTGAAGGGGAAATTATTGGGGTGCTTCAGCTAATTAATCGCAAGGTTAATCGTGATGCGATTGTCACGCCTGAAAATGTGCTGAATGTTACCCAACCTTATTCTGCTTGGGAAGAGCGCGTTGTGCGATCGCTTGCTTCTCAGGCGGCGATCTCGATCGAACGCAATCAGCTGCAAGAAAGTATTGAAAATCTATTTGAAGGCTTTGTTAGAGCTTCTGTCCAAATTATTGAAACACGAGATCCCACAACATCCGGGCATTCCGAACGAGTTGCCGACTTAGTGGTGCGTCTCTCGCAAGAAGCCAGTACAATTACCACGGGATCGCTGCGGTCAATTTATTTTAACGAACGCCAAATCCAAGAAATTCGCTACGCCGCACTGTTACATGACTTTGGCAAAGTCAGTACACCCGAAGCCATTCTGGGGAAGCAGAAAAAACTTTACCCATCCCAGATAGAGGTGATTCGTAACCGCTTTGCTGTGGCGCAGCGAACGCTGGAAATGGAATGCGCCCAGACTAAATTTAAGTATTTACTGGAGCATCCCAGCCATCAACATAAAGATTCGGAAATTGTCTGTTCCCACTGCCAACAGCTACAACAATTAGATAGTCAGTTAGAGGATGCGATCGCGCAACTCAATGAATATTGGCATCTCCTACTAGAGGCGAACGAACCCCACATTCTCGCCCAAGAGCTTCCAGAACGGCTCCAAGAGCTGTCTGGTTACACTTATCAAGATGTGGATGGACAGATCAAGCCTCTCCTCTCACCGACAGAGATTGCTCAGCTAATGGTGCCACAAGGCAACCTGACAACCGAAGAGCGTTTAATCATCCAAGCGCACGTCACGCACACTTTTGAGTTTCTCAACCGGATACCCTGGACGAAACACCTCAAAGATGTTCCCGCGATCGCCGCAGGGCATCACGAAAAACTCGACGGGAGTGGCTACCCTCAAGGCTTGAAACAGGAAGCGATTCCAATTCAGTCTCAGATATTGACAATTGCGGATATTTATGATGCTCTTACAGCAAGCGATCGCCCCTATAAGCGCCGCTTGCCCGTAGAAACTGCCCTGAAAATCCTCAAAGCAGAAGCCGCCCAAAACAAAATCAACAGCGACCTCGTTACCCTGTTTGAGCAACGCCAAGTTTTCGCTGCTTTGGGACATTCCCTCTCAGTTCCAGCTCCTTCAGCCGCCTGATTCCGTAGGATAGCCATTTAAGGTTGAAATGTTGGATCGGATTAAAACGTTAAATTTTAACCGACCAACGTTTTAAAGTATCAACATTTCAACCCTCGACTGAGTATCAGCCGTCCTTCGATTAGCACTTTGCAATTCTTATCTTTCACCCAACTTTTCCCCACCCATTCCCCAGCCTTTCCACAAAGGCGTTCAACTTTTTCCACAGGTTCTCTGACCTTTTCCACAGGGTTGAACACTCGGATCGGGTTTTGCTGTTCGATTGGGGATTTTTCTAAAAGACAGTAACTCAGCCGAGAGCAACCGAGTTTTTGTAAAGATAAGTAACAAAAATCCGCCTACAAAGCTGATTAACTCGTGAATATTTTTTAGACATACCCCGGCCTGTAATATTTCGCAGCATTGACAACCCTACCCCCTCTCAGCAGACAATGATGCGACGGTCAGTGTGATTGGCAACTGCAAGACTGACCCTTGTAAGGGCATGGGGCTGTTGCGCCCTTACCCATAGACAACGCAAAGGAATTCTATGAACACAAATATCAGTATCTTGGCAGAAATTCCCGAAGACCTACACGAATCTCTCAAAGATTACCTGGAAACTCATCCCGATTGGGATCAAGACCGGGTATTTGCCGCAGCGCTGTCGCTGTTCTTGCTGCAAAATGGTAATGGCAGCACCCCAGAAGCTTCGCACAGTTATCGCAAAGCAGCACGGGTCTATCTGGAAACTCTCTTCCAGCACTCAGTTTGAGAAATTGCTCTGCTACCCTTGCAAAAACTTGTTGATTTTACAGAGTTTGACTGTAGAGGACACGATTGATGGCTTATTTCTGGTTTAAGGCTTTTCACATTGTCGGCTTTGTGGTTTGGTTTGCAGGCTTGTTCTACCTAGTACGTTTATTTATTTATCACGTAGAGGCGTCGGAACAGCCAGAACCTGCCCAAACGATTCTGAAGAATCAGTATCAGATTATGGAAAAACGCCTTTACAACATCATCACTACACCGGGCATGATTGTCACGGTAGCGATGGCAATTGGTCTGGTAAGTACTGAGACTGAAGTGCTACGAGAGAGTTGGTTGCATATCAAACTCGGTCTGGTGACTGCTTTGATTGGCTACCATCATTACTGTGGTCGTCTCATCAAACAGTTAGCCGAAGACCGATGCACCTGGAATAGTCAGCAGTTACGCGCTTTGAATGAAGCACCGACGTTACTTTTAGTGGTGATTGTTTTGCTGGCTGTGTTTAAGAATAGCCTGCCTACAGACATTACCACTTGGCTCGTTGTTGGGCTGATTGTGACGATGGCAGCGACCATTCAGCTTTATGCGAAAAAGCGCAAGCGAGATCAAGAAAAACTCATGGCTTCTGTTCCCCAAGAAGAGGCTCAACAAGTAATCTGACGAAGTTAGAGACCGCTTCTTAATTCGCTTGACCCAGGTTAGTGGTTACTAATCATCGACAATTGATAATGGACAATCAAAAAATGACCACTGACAACGGAAAGGCAACCTCTACTCTAGTGATTCCCCAGCTAATCGTTGGTCTGGGGAATCCAGAACCCAAGTACGAGAAGACGCGACACAATATCGGGTTTGAAGTGATTGATGCCTTAGCGCGTTCCTGGCAAATTTCCAAGAGTGAAAATCGCAAGTTCCAGGGGGAGTTTGGGGAGGGACGCGGATTACACGGAGACAAGGTGCGGTTACTCAAACCCCTTACCTATATGAATCTCTCCGGACAGGCAATTCGCGCGGTGACGGATTGGTATAAATTGCCGCCAGAGTCTGTCCTAGTAATTTATGACGATATGGATTTGCCGCTGGGAAAGATTCGCTTGCGTCTTTCTGGTTCGGCTGGGGGACATAATGGGATGAAGTCTGCGATCGCTCATCTCGGTACTCAAAATTTCCCTCGATTGCGGATTGGCATCGGCAAAACCAAAGTAGAACAGGACACGGTTTCCCACGTCTTGGGTCGGTTTTCCCCTGATGAAAGTAAAGCTTTGTCTGATGTCATGCAACTCGTGGTTGAGGCGGTGGAGTTGAGCCTCAAACAAGGGTTTGAGAAATCTATGAGTCTTTACAATAGCCGTAGTGTTATGGCAAATAAAGAATCTAAAGAAGCGCCCTAGCTGATGCTGTAGTGGTAGCACGCCAGGGCAACTCACTTTTGTTACCCAAAACGTCTTTTTTTGCGGCGGGCAGCAGTTGCCTTGCGCTTGCGCTTTTCTATGGGAGTTTCAAAATGCCGCCGATATCTAAAATCTGCTAAGATTCCAGCCTTGGATACTTGCCGTTTGAAGCGGCGCAAAGCTGATTCTATTCCCTCATTTTCGCCTAAAACCACTTGGGTCATTCTTGATGATTCCTCTGTATAGGTGATTAAGTTGCTTTTCGGGTGTGAACTTAATCCACGATCGATGGCTTCGCTTGAGCGATCGCAGCTTTCGTTCATTCCTCCTGCGATTGGAGCAGGGGCAAGGGTTATGACCATGTCCCTACTGCCGTTTTCGGTGTGTTTCGGGTAAAGACTTGGCTGCCGAGTCTCTAGTGCCCTACTCACCTCCAGACCATTTGCGTACTGGAGTTGTACAGACCCAATATCGCTTCTGTACAAAGCTTTTTGCTTATTGTTTTTCCCGACGAGTGCGATTAGCCTACCAACGTACTCAGTCTCGAACTTCCAGGAGCAGCCCTACCTTATTCAGTCGCTCTGAGTACCTGAGATGACTCCAGCCAAACGACGGGCGAGCAGCACACTTAAGCTACCCTAAGCATTGATTGTACCATGCGCCACCCAGCATCTTACGACTAACCTGGTCTGGTGTAGTCGTAAGATGCTGGGCGCATTTTTACTCAATTTTGACCAACTAACACTGCTAGCCCCTAACCGAAATCAAGCAGAGAATTACAGGCAATCGATCTTTGCTGTTATTCCAATCTCAAGTTGACATGATTAAGCCACTAGCTCAATAGCGCCGGGAAGAGAAATTTCCTCCTCCTCCTTGACCGCTCCTGCTTCCTGGACTGCGACTCCCACCCCTATCTTCACGGGGTTTGGCTTTATTTACTTTCAGGGTGCGACCCATCCACTCTGCTCCATCGAGGGCTTCAATTGCAGCTTCCTCTTCAGCATCCGTTCCCATTTCCACAAATCCAAAGCCACGCATCCGCCCCGTTTCTCGATCTGTAGGCAGCTGAACTCGTTTAACGGTTCCGTACTCTGTAAAGACAGATGTGAGATCGTCTTGCGTAACTTCGTAGGATAGGTTTCCTACATATATCGACACGGAAATATCTCCACCATTCAATATTTTCAAGCTCCAGTTTCGGAGAGCTATTTGCCCACACAGTAGAGATAAACTTGCTGCGCGAGTAACAAAGCTTACATCCGATCCTGATTCACGAGCAAGATTCTAGCATAAAATTTATTTTCTGAGTCGAACCGTTCCTAACTTTTCATTAAGCAGGCGTACAAAATCAGGGGAAAACTGTTTTTCACCAGCAGCAGAAGTCGGATTTCTTCGTCTGTGTACCCTCCTTGCGCCCCCGCGAACCCCCTCAATTCCTCCACTAAGGGAAGGAGGCTTAGGGGGTTAGGGATTGTATTTGAGCTAACTGTTACCATTTCACTTTTGTGAGGCTACACATCAGCTTTCCTGAACCCCTGCTGAATTCGGGGCAATAGACAGATGAAATGTAGTGGTAATTGGAAAAACTAGAAAAGTAAAAAATAATGCCTCTTGCCTTCGTTGGGGCAATCAGCGGCAATTCCTGATAATATTTAGCTCATAATATTTGGCTCAAGCAGGAAACATCAGCATCCCCAAAGTGTAGGCTTAAAGCTACATTCAGATTTTCCAGAGATTTGATTAACCACGGCACACCATCTCTGGCATAAGACTCGTAGTGGTTAAAAAGAATTGAAAATCGCTTTTCCAAGTAGGGCTTGACCTTGCGGCACAGCAGCACTATTTTCAAAAGCAAGCCGGTTGTGAATGTCGCCCCCAAATTCGTAATCAGATCGACGAAGACATAGTGATTCGGTCGCTGCGGACTTTCTACCACTAAAAAGTTCAACAATTGACTACAAGTTCGGACAATCAAGAATTCGCTAGGTCTTTGGGAATCGCTATTCGGGAGAGTGTTTTTTAGCTGGGCATACAAGCGCTCGTTAAACTGACGTTTACCAAATTCTGGGTCAATGGAAGCGGTCAGATATTCGTATAAATCCCATTTAAAAGCTCTGTAGGAAGGTGTTTGGCTAGTGTGGGTGAGGAAGCGCTGTGATAAATCTCGGTAGGTGTGGGAGCCTTCTACTTTGCCGTAAAATTGTTTGAGAGCAACACCCAGTTCGCGATCGCTCAATAACGTTGGATTCGTCACCGGCTGGATAATTCGTTCGCGTTGACTGGGGCAAGTCTGACGCGACACTTGGGCACGCCGTACTTGGTAAGTTACGTACTGAGACAAATCGACTTCAAATCCCCGCTGAATTCGGGATTGAATTTGCCGAACTGTTTGCTGATGCTCGTAAGAGCTGTCTTCACTCAATAGGCAATGTTCATATAGGTAGGGATACCGGCGAATTAAGCTTCCCAAAGGCTTAGAGTCATTGCCAGTTGCCTCTGCGGCTTGACTCATCACCTGGGCTAGCCGTCGCAGGGTCAGATATTGCTCCGTCTGGTTGAAAATCCTTACCAGCTCCCGCAAACGTCTGGCTCCGCGAGAGCGAACCGTTCCCATGACCGGAGGCGTCTGGAATATTTCCACCAAATCCGGGATGGACGCTTGGAGATTGGGGTGCATCTGCCAGCGATTGATCAGAATATGGCAGCACCGATTAAGAATAAACCGGAATTCCTGCTCAGCCTGCTTGGAAGTCGTAATTCTCTCCAGCGCCATCCAGATTTTTGGCTCTGAATACCCCACGCCATCCATGAACAGCTGGCGAAATCGCTCGATCATCCGACTGGGTGATTCATGTTGAACCCAGTAAAGCAAATGATCGTAAAGCTGCTGCTCTTCAGTGCTAGTGTGTCGGTGATAACAGTCTGTCCAGGTTGTCACTTCAATGCCCCCCTACGTACGCACGCTAGGGCTGAGTTTATATCAGTTCGGTTGATTCGGTTTATTTCTATTGCAACTGTCGTGTAGTAGACGCTTGAATCGATGCACCCTAAATATCACCCTGATAAGGGGGCTATTTTCTATACTCCTATAATCGGAGAAAGATTACCCCAAATAGAGCATATCTTGGTTGATTCTTCAAATGGTTCCGCAAATATGCGGCAAAATTGTGAAGTTTCGATGAAGTAGAAATACGGATGCCGCAGAGCATCAATTATTCACTTCGCGCATCTACCTCTAAAGTAGTGGGACAAGATAGCGGATTATGTGATAGAAATCACTGCTCAAAATGCATCTTTTGTTCTAACGCTTTGCGTAGTGCATGATAAGGATGAATCTTCTTGAAGTTTGAACATAAGCCTCATGCCTTGTCACGTCCTCCTCTCTCAAATAGCCCAAATCATAGGGGCGAAACCAATCAATCTATCTGACGCCGAATTAGCAAGATATGTTGCAGGAATTACAACTGACACCCGTAGCCTGAAGCCGGGAGAAATTTTTGTGGCACTACGGGGAGACAAGTTTGATGGGCATGAGTTTGTGGAAACTGCTCTAGAAAAAGGAGCGATCGCAGCCATTACTGACCACCCATTGTCGGGATCTCTTCCACATTTGTGCCTAGAAGACACCTTGAAAGCATATCAAACGATCGCTCATTGGTGGCGCTTGCAGTTCGATATCCCTGTAATCGGTATAACCGGCTCGGTAGGTAAAACCACTACCAAAGAATTAATTGCAGCAGTTTTGTCAACAAAGGGCGACATTCTTAAAACTCAGGCTAACTACAACAACGAAATTGGTGTTCCCAAAACACTATTAGAACTTTCACCAATGCATAACTATGCTGTTATTGAAATGGCAATGCGTGCTAGGGGTGAAATTGCCCTATTAACACAAATTGCACAACCTTCTGTAGCGGTAATTACGAATGTGGGAACCGCGCATATCGGGCGGTTGGGTTCGGAGGAAGCGATCGCCCAAGCGAAATGCGAATTACTCGCGGAAATGCCTTCCAATAGCATCGCTGTTCTGAATCACGACAACCGCTTGTTAATGGAAACTGCGGCAACAGTTTGGCAAGGGCAAACCATTACCTACGGCTTGGAAGGGGGAGATTTACGCGGGGAATTGATTGATAACGAGACATTGTGCGTCGAAGGGGTGCATCTGCCGTTACCGCTACCGGGGCGTCATAATGCATCTAATTTTCTGGCAGCCTTGGCAGTAGCTAAAGTTCTCCAGGTTGACTGGAAATTGTTAACCGCCGGTTTGTCGGTAAATCTCCCATCTGGGAGGGCGCAGCGCTACGATTTGCCCAACGATGTTGCCATTTTGGATGAAACCTACAATGCTGGGCTAGAGTCAATGCTGGCGGCGCTGCAATTGTTGGCACAAACGCCAGGAAAAAGGCATATTGCGGTTCTGGGGACGATGAAGGAATTGGGAGAGCGATCGCCCCAATTCCACTTCGCAGTTGGAGAAGCGGCGCGGCGGTTGAATCTAGACGCTTTGCTGGTGCTGGTAGATGACAAAGAAGCCGAAGCGATCGCTCTGGGTGCTGCCCCTTTACCTGCTGAGTGCTTTTCGACGCATCAGGCTGTGGTAGAGCGTTTGAAAGAAATGGTGCAAGAAGGCGATCGCATCCTTTTCAAAGCCTCCCATTCAGTAGCCTTAAGCCGAGTTGTCAATCAACTTCGCACCGAATTAACTGACTAATTATTTCAAATTCCCAATACCCCGTAGAGGCACCTCTACGGGGTGTCCACACCAAACAAGAAGTCACCCCAAAATGGCTAAGAAATTAGACCAAATCCTTGTGGTTGATATTGAATCAACTTGCTGGCAAGGAAATCCACCCGCTGGACAAGAAAACGAAATCATCGAAATTGGGATTTGTCCAATTGATATCGCTACGGGAGAGCGCTTGGAAAAAGAAAGTATCCTCGTGAAACCCGAACGTTCCCAAGTTAGTCAATTTTGCACCAATCTAACCACATTAACTCAAGCACAAGTTAATCTAGGAATTTCTTTTGAATCAGCCTGTTCAATTTTAAAGAAAAAATATTTATCAAAAGATAGAGTTTGGGCAAGCTACGGCGACTACGACCGACGACAATTTGAAAAACAATGCCAATCTCGCCATATCAGTTATCCTTTCGGAACCCGACATATAAATATCAAAACTCTTTTTGGGATTATTCATGCCATGCCAAATGAAATTGGCATGGATATGGCATTAGAATTACTGAATCTTCCCCTTGAAGGAACTCACCATAGAGGAGGAGATGATGCTTGGAATATAGCCGGTATTTTATCGAAATTAATATTACAAAAAAGAATAAATGTAACACTAGGTGCAAGTTAAAAACTTAAACTCACCCATTCGTTATGCCCGCTGAAACACCAGCACCCACATTACTTCCATCCAGTCTCTTAGGTTAAGCAGAGGCTGATATCGAGTTACACTTCTTTGAGCTTAGACTAGAAGTATCTGAAGTTTAGCATCACAAAAGTTAAATGGTATTAGTATAAGTTAGCTTAAAATAAAATTGGGGCAACAACCTGTGGAAAAATATTATCAATAGCTGCAATACTACTCATCTTGTTCCCCATAAAATAATTTGTTTTATATTTATCAATTAAAAAAAAATCGCAAATATAATGAACGCTTTCTAGAGAGGATATTTCCTGCTGACCCCAGCTAGACCAATTAAATAAAAGTAGATAGAATCTAGAAGCAAAATTCTTTTAGTGTCTTAGTAGTCCTGAGTCCTTAGTCAAGAGGTAGTAGGTAATAAGTGGTCATCCTTACCAACTACCCACCACCCATGACCCACTACCCACTATCCATGAGCAAGAAAACTATTTGCCTAGTTTTAACTTTGTTTCTGGTGGCCTGCGGTGCAACCGGAAGCAAGATTACACCTACACCTGAGGCTGGAAAAGCCGGGACTTTTAAAGTAGCAATGCTTTTTCCTGGCCCTATAAATGACAAAGGTTGGAATCAATCAGGTTACGAAGGGCTGAAATTGATTGAAAAAGAACTTGGGGCTGAGGTGGCTTATACTGCTAGCGTTCCTGAAGCTGATGGTGAGAAACTTTTTCGTCAATATGCCCAAAAAAGTTTTGATTTCCTCATCAGTCATGGTGATGAATATCGCGACGCCGCCGAAACAGTTGCCAAAGATTTTCCTCGCACTAAATTTGCCCTCATGAGCAGTTATGCCGGTAACAATAAAAACGTGGGTGCTTTGGCGTTTCGGAGTGGGGAAGTGGGTTATCTAACTGGGGTCGTTGCCGGACTCAAAACCAAAACTAAAAAAGTTGCCTTTATTGGCGGTCAAGCATATCCAGTGATGGAAGAAGAGGCTATCTTATTTAAACGGGGTGTCCGGGCAACGAAACTGGACAGTACAGTTTCTATCAAGTGGCTTAACAGTTGGTCAGATGCGGACAAAGCTAGAAAAATTGCCCAAGAGCAAGTAGCAGCGGGAACTGATGTTTTAGTCGTTGATGCCGATAGAGCCAATATAGGTGTTATTAAAGTAGCTGCCCAAAGTAAGGGCGTTTACGTTATCAGCTGGAGACATGCCACCAATGAGATTGAAAATCAGCACAAACTGGCTCCAAAGACGATTGTTACCAGCGTTATCCAGCAGGTGCCTATGTTAATGCTGGAGGGAGCAACCTTGGTACAACAGGGGCGATGGGAAGGCAAGCAATACAAGTTTGGGCTGCTAGAGGAAGTCCAAGATTTAGCTCCTTTTTATGGCTCGTTAACTCCAGAGCAAGAAGCTTTCGTCGCTTCTGTTAAGCAAGAGATCGTCACTGGCAAAATAGATGTTTCACCCTAGAGGCAATTTACATCGCTTCTGTAGGGGTTTTAAACAATTGCGAACCAGCGGGTGCAACTTTCTGAGCTAGGAGGCACGATGAACAAAAGAAATCGCAACAGTGCTTCGCATCAAGCTAATACAGGTATAAATTTACCTTTATCTTGGCTTTCTTCAATTGCAAATCAGCTGAGATACGGTCTGGTCTTGCTAGTCATTTCAACACTATTGCTCACTTCTGGAATTTTAATCTATCTAAGCTTTCAAGCTCAATTGCAACAAGTAGAAATTGCCCAACAAGAGCGCAGTCATGCGGCTGCTGGGGAAATCAATGCTTACTTGGATGACTTGCAGCGGAAACTAAGCTATTTAGCGAGAGTGCAAGGATTGACCGATCTTTCGCCTGAGATTCAAGATAGATTTCTGGAAGCGTTAACCCGCCACAATAGTGCTTATGAAACAGTGGCAATTTTTAATAATAAGGGTAATATTGTTTCTTCCTCTTCGCCTTATGGTAAAACAATTTTCTATCAAGAAGAAGCTTCTACATCATTTTTACAAGCTTTTAGACAACAGGAAGATTTTGTCAGCCCCGTTAGAATTGACCCTAAGACTCACTTGCAGACGGTCATCTTAGCTGTGCCCATTCGCAATCAACAAGATGAAATTAATGGCGTTTTAATGGCTTGGATCAATTTAAAGTTTCTCTGGAATGTTCTCTCTCACACCAAAGTAGGGAAGACGGGTTATGCTTATGCGATCGATAATCGCAATTATTTAATTGCTGAGAAAGAAAAATCTCCTGAAAATTTTAATCTGAAAGACCTCTCAGACTACCCATTCATCCAAAAATTAACTAAATTAAATGGTGCAAAACGGCTGACTACTTATCAAGGTTTGCGAGGTGTTGAGGTAGTGGGAGCCATTTCTACCATCCGTACTGGGCGCTGGAAGGTGGTGGTAGAACTACCCACCGTTGAAGCCTACGCTCCGGTGCGAAGAATGCTTTTGGTGATGGGGATAGCATTGAGCGTGGCGATGCTAGTGGCGATTGAGCTGGGTTGGTTCTTCTCCCGGCAAATTGTATTACCTTTGCAGCGTTTAACAAAAGCAGCAGCCCAAATTAGTGGGGGAAATCTAGATACGGAAGTCACAGTTAGACAAGGCAATGAATTGGGGGTATTATCGACCACTTTTAATGAAATGACGTCTCAATTGCGGGGACTCATTAAAGATTTGAGGAAGGAGCGAAATTTTGTTTCTGCCATCCTTGATACGGCTGGTGCTTTAGTGGTAGTTCTCGATTGCCAAGGACGAATCATCCGTTTTAATCGAGCTTGCGAGAGAACAACTCAATATTCATTTGAAGAAGTCAAGAACAAGTATTTCTGGGATTTATTTATAATTCCGGAGGAATTGGAACCCGTCAAAACTATCTTTAAAGCTCTTCAATCAGGGGAATTTCCTAAGACTAATGAAAACTACTGGGTAACGAAACATGGAAGCCGAAGACCGATTGCTTGGTCGAATACGGTTCTCGTCGATGCCGATAGCTCAGTTAATTACATTATCAGTATTGGGATAGATATCACCGAACGAAAACGAGCGGAAGAGGCTCTGACGCGAAGTGAGGAATTATATCGCACGCTTGCAAGAAACTTTCCGAACGGCGCAGTTTTCTTATTCGATCAAGACCTCCGTTACACGATTGCTGAAGGTGCAGGATTAGCTGCGATTGGTCTTTCTAAAGAGTTGTTAGAAGGAAAGATGCTTTGGGAGACATTACCTCGTGAAACTTGTGAATTGTTAGAGCCGACTTATCGGGCGGCGCTGGCAGGAAAAGGCACTGTTATTGAAGTTCCTTACAATAATTCGTCTGATAGCGATCGCGCTGCTTCCCGGATCTATCTTTTGCACGCACTTCCCGTCAAAAATGAGGGCGGAGAAATTTTTGCGGCAATGGTGATGACGCAAGACATTACCGATTGGAAGCAAGCAGAGGAGAAACTACGCCAAGAAAGAGACTTTAACACCACGATTGTCCAAACTTCTCCAGCTTTTTTTGTGGCTATCAATCCGGATGGCACCGTCAGGATGATGAATGACGCAATGCTTCACGCTCTTGGTTATACCTTTGAGGAGGTTTTAGGAACTGATTATCTTTCGACTTTTATTCCCCAAAGCGATCGCGCAATCGTTTCTGAAGTCTTTGAGCATGTCATCCAACTACAGCAACTGCCTCAAAGGCACAACTACGTGCTTACCAAACAAGGCGAAAAACTGCTAGTAGAATGGCACGGAAAGTCGGTTGCGAAAGAAAATGGGGAACTTGACTTTTTCTTTGGGTTAGGAATTGATATTACCGAGCGCCAGCGTGCAGAAGAGGCGCTGTTACTCTCGGCGGAGCGCGATCGCTTGTCGGGCGCGATGGCACTCCGGATTCGACAATCACTCGATATTCAGCAAATTCTAGATACTACTGTGATAGAAGTCCGAAATTTTCTGTTAGCAGATCGGGTTTTTATCAGTCGTATTTATAGCAATTTTGAGGTGGTTGCGGAATCGGTCGCTCCCCCTTGGCGACCTGTTTTGGGATGGAGTCCCACAGATGAAGAACATATGCAACAAATCAGAGCGATGTTTGAGAATAAAACTATCCACGTTGTCAAAGATACTTCTCAAATAGAGCTTTCTTCAGCCATTTCTCAAGATTTTTCCAATTATCATATCAAAGCTTATCTGGCTGTACCGATTCTTCTGAATGACGAGCCGTGGGGAATCTTGATGGTCGATCAATGTACAACCCCGCGTGACTGGAAACAATTGGAAATTGATTTGCTTTCATCGCTGTCAACTCAAGTGACAATCGCCATTCAGCAAGCAAAACTCTATCAACAAGTACAGGATCTCAATGCTAGTTTGGAACGTCAAGTTGAGACGCGCACTGCCCAACTCATTCAAAAAATGGAGGAACTCAAAGAGCTGAACGAACTCAAAGATGAGTTTCTTCATGCAGTTTCTCACGATCTTCGCACCCCGATTATGGGAATGTCCTTGGTAGTGAATAACTTGTTGAATAAGCCAGGAGACACGATTCCCATTCCTCGCTCAATTTTAGAGCGGATGATCCAGAGTAGCGATCGCCAACTGGGTTTAATCAACTCTCTCCTCGAAGCGCATTCCAGCGAAGTTCGCGGCGTTGTCCTCCAATATGAGTTTGTAGAATTGAGTACGTTGATTCAAGCGATCGCAGAAGACTTAGAACCGCTGCTATCAAAACATCAAGCGTCGCTGATAAATCGAGTTCCCGACGATTTACCGGGCGTGACAGCCGATCCATTGCAGCTAAGACGAGTTTTTGAAAATCTGCTGACTAATGCTCTGAACCATAACCCACCCGGACTTCGCATCACCTTGGAAGCCACCATAGAAGAAGAGATGATTCATTGCACCGTTGCTGATAACGGGATCGGGATGACTCCAGAAGCGTGCGATCGTCTTTTCGATCGTTATGTTCGAGGAAACCGCGCCCGTTCTGCTGGCATCGGTCTAGGGTTATATCTTTGTCGGCAAATCATCACCGCTCATGGGGGACAAATTGGTGCCATTAGCGCCCCCAGAACTGGAGCAACTTTCTGGTTCACATTACCTTTAGCAACCTCACCAGAGGCAGAAAAAGCTGGTTAGTTCATCGTCATTATTGCGTTACCACTGACTAATGACCCATCGCTAAAAATCACCCAATCGGGTGAGTCACCTGCACGAAGGCGATCGCCAGTGCTTATTGTAACTTGGAATAAGACTGAATAATACTGAAAATGAAGGGTGAGTGCAATGTTGAAAAAGAAATTCTTGGCTCAGAGAACTCAATCACGTGCTGCTCATCAATCAGTTTTTCAGTGTCATCCCATATCTAGGAAGGACATGGTTTCTGATTTAAATTATTTACAAGCTTTACGGGCTTGCTGTCGAGATGAAGCAGCTTTTGAACAGTTAAAGCTGCTCCTGAATTTGGAGGAAGAAAGTGTTGAAGAAATAGTCAGCCAAACTCAAACACAAGTCGATTCAGATTTTCAGTTCCCAACTGTCACCCATTCCTGGGAAAATCTTTTACCCGCAGAAATTTCCCTGGCACAAAGTGACTCAACACTTGAAAAAGTGGCAGCAAATAAGCTGGGAATTATTTTTCAGCTTCTCAATTGTGATGATTCTCGCTGGTTACTATTTGCCCATTCCGGTTGCCAAGAATTCTTAGAATTAGCATCTTATTCAGCTTATACAGACCCACCTCTGCTATGGAAACTGATCCATCCAGACGATCGGGAAGCTTATGAACAATCATTAGTTATTTCGGCAGCGAATCTTCAACCTTGGATATGGGAAGGTCGTGTGATTACCAAATCGGGCAACCTCAAGTGGATGCAAACTGCGGCTCGACCTATTTTGCAAGGAAATAATGACATTTATTGGAATGGTTTACTGATAGATATTACCGAGCGCAAGACTCGCGAAGAGGCACTCTTGCTTTCGGAAGAAAAGTTTTCTATAGCGTTTCGTTATAGCCCTGATGCTATGAGTATTACAACCCTCAATGAGGGGCGTTATATTGATGTCAATGATAGCTATCTCCGCCTTAGTAATTATAAAAAAGAAGAAGTTATTGGTTGTACCTCACTTGAAATCAATGCCTGGGTGAATCCAGAAGATCGCATGAGGATGCAACAGATGTTGCGGGAACAGGGAGCGATTCACAACCAGGAATTTGAGTTTCGCAAGAAGTCTGGCGAGGTAGGAATCTATTTATTTTCAGCAGAAATTGTCAACATTAATGGCGAATCATGCTTAGTTTCTGTAAGGAGCGATATTACTGAGAACAAAGCTGCTGAAGCTTTGGCTCGCGCCACCGCAGAACGCGATCGCTTGCTCTACGAGATTGCCTTGCGGATTAGGCGATCGCTCGATTTGAATGAAATTCTCAACACCACAGTTGAAGAAGTTAGGCAGTTTTTGCACGCGGATCGCGTGTTTATTAGTTACTTTGATGAAAAGGGGCAAGGTACAACCGTTGCAGAGTCAGTAGATCATAATTTTCCGTCAATTTTAGGTTGGGTTACGGAGAACGTTGCTTACAAAGAAGTTCAACAAATATTTGAACTCGATCGCATCCGAGTTGTCAACGATACAACAAAAGTAGAAAAATCTGCATTTATCGCTGAATACCACAATCGATATCAAGTCAAAGCTGGCATCGGTGTCCCAATCATGCTAGGAGACAAACTTTATGGCATCTTAATTGCCAATCAATGCTCTGCACCACGGGAGTGGCAGCAGTATGAAATTGACTTGCTCGATCAACTGGGAGTACAGGTAGCGATCGCAATTCAGCAATCTTCTCTCTTCCAACAAGTACAAACGCTAAATGCTAATCTAGAACGCCAAGTAGAAGAACGTACCGCTCAGCTACAGCAGAAAATGCAGGAACTGCAAGAGCTGAACCGGATTAAAGACGTTGTTTTACATACAGTTTCTCACGATCTTCGCACCTCGGTTCAGGGCACTATCATGGTGTTAAATAATCTGCTCGGATCGTCAGAAGAAAAAGTGACCATTCCTCGCTCTCTTGTAGAGCGAATGATCCAAGGCAACGAACGCCAACTGAGCATGATTAAGTCATTAATCGAAACCAATACTAACGAAAATAGAGGGATTGTTCTTCAGCGAGAGTTAGTTCAATTAAATACATTGGTTCCGGCGATTCTCCGAGACTTGCAACCCATGCTGGTGGAAAATCAAGCAACTATCAAAAATATGATGGCGGCAAATTTACCGTTAGTCATGGTCGATCCGTATCAGAGTCAGCGGGTTTTTGAAAACTTATTCACCTATGCTTTAAAACAAAATCCGCCTGGATTGAAATTGACTCTAAAAGCTAAAGTTGATAAGCAGATGATTCGCTTTACCATAGAGGATAATGGTAGAGAAATGAGTCAGCTTGAGTGCGATCGCTTATTCAATCTCTTTGTCCGCGATCCTCAAGCTCGCTGCTCGACTAACATCGGGTTAAAATTGTATCTCTGTCGGCAAATTATTACCGCTCACGGCGGAGAAATTGGAGTGACAAGTCGCCCGAATCGCGGCTCTACTTTCTGGTTTACCTTCCCTTTGGCAACAGCGGAAAGTTAAAACTGCAAAATTAAAAAATTTAAAGTCTATCTTTTATTTTTAAATTTTTCATAGAGTTACTTGCGATCGCTTCTTCCCCTGTGCCTTACTGGATCTATAGGCAGTAACTCAGCGCAAACATCATGGCAATGCAAGAACTGGCTTCTCGGATTGACACAGTTAAAGTCTACGCTGCCGGTGCCACCGTGACTCGGATTGCTGAGTTACATCTGAACGTTGGGGAACTGCCCGAACACGTTGAGATACCGGAATTGCCTCTGGCGCTAGATGATAGCAGTGTCCGAGTGAGGGTTGAATCTGTAGAGACGCAAAACCCGTCCCCGATTCCCTCAGATGTTCGCATTGGTTTAGCCGTTCCCCCGCCGCAAGAGACACAGAACCCACCCCCGGAGGAGGAATTGCGTGCAGCGATGGCTGAGGTACAACGCATTCAGGACGCGATCGCCCTCATCGAAAAAGAAATTGGCGTCCTCAGTAATCTAAAAGTACCCGATCGCCCCAACGCTCAACCTGGGACAGCACCGCCGCCTTCGCCAATGAACGCTAGACTTGCCTTGGCAAACTTCAGCGACGAACAAATCCGCGCCCGAATCCAGGAAAAGCGGGAAAATTTGGAAAAATTGCGTCTAGCTCAGGAATATCTTGCCGATTTGCAACAAAAGCAGGCGATCGCTTCCACCGCCAGAAATGCTAGACCTAATGAGCTTCGCAAGACGGTAATTGTCCGTTTGAGTTACGAAGAGTTTACTCCCCCTACCTCTCTTCTACCAGGAGAAGGGCAAAATTCCCCTCCTTCCCTTGTAGAAAAGGGGGAATTAGGTTTTTCACGCTTAGTTATCGAATATTTCGTCCCCGGTGCGCGTTGGACACCGACCTATGTTTGCCGCCTAAATAGTGCGGAATCTAGTGCCAGCATTGCCGTCAGGGCGTTGATTTGTCAGCGCACAGGTGAAGATTGGTCAGGGGTAAGATTGGAACTTTCTACAGCCGAACCGATGGGTTGGTGTGCGCTACCGGAATTGCCCTCGCTGCGGCTAGGACGAGTGCAACCAGCGATGAGAAAATCAGGCTGGCGTCGTCCCCCAATCGGTGCAGAGATTCTTTTTGAGGACTACGATAGCCAGAGACCGACAGCTTTAGCCGCTGTGTCGTCACAAAGCGCGATCGCGAATTTCTTATGCGATGCTCCTTCAGTTCCACCCTTACCCGATCTGACGGCGCAGGATCGCTCTGAAATGTACGCTAGTTATGGGATGGCTATGCCAGCAGCAGCGCCTTGTGCAGACTATATAGAGGAATCACTGGCACCGCAAGTAGAATCCCCTTCCCTAGGAGACCGACTAGCGGCTCACAAAGCACTGAAACGGGCGGCAGCTGCCCCACCAGCAGCACCAGAATTTCTCCAGCGTCGAAGGAGGCAGAACCTGGAGGATACTACAGATGAGAATTCTGTAACCGATTTACTGGCATACGGTCTCATGCGAATGGGCGCAGCAGATGACCGAGCAAAGCGCGGTAAATTGTCGATAGAACAACAGCAGGAAATATATTTAGAAATCCTTCAACGTCAGAAAGTTACGGTTACGTTTAATGTCATGCAGGTAGTGCAACAGGCTTGTGATAACGCCCAAAAATGCCTCTGGATGATGCTTCCTCCCGGTGGTATCCATGTGCGAGACGTTGCAGGTTCCTTCGACTATGCCTATAGCGCTGATGGACGAATTGATGTCCCCTCAGACGGGCAATTTCACTCTGTCGCCCTAACTAGCAACAGTACAGACGTAGATTTGCGCTACATCGTCGTTCCCCGCGAAGATACTAACGTCTTCAGAATTGCCCAACTCCGCAACCCCTTACAAGCACCGCTACTCGCTGGCCCTGCGGATGTCTACGTCGATGGCGAGTACATCTTATCTACAAATATTGCCACAGTTCCACCAAAAGCACAGATGGAATTAGGGCTAGGAGTGGAACAAGCCATCAAAGTTGCTCGAAACACCGTTTATGAAGAAGTTCGTTCTGGCGAAACCATCGTCTCCTTCAACGAACTGCGCCACAAAATTAAAATCGATATTAACAACTATCTACCAAGAATTGCCAAGATTGAAGTACGAGAAAGACTCCCCATTCCCCAAGAAGGAGCAAAAGTAGATATCCATTGCGATCGCGTCTCGCCACCTTGGGAAAAATACGAACAACAAGAACGTAACTCACCCATCAAAGGCGGCTATCGCTGGCAAGTCGAAGTCCCCGCAAAAGAGAAAACTACCCTATCAGTTGATTACATCATTAAAACTTTTGTGGACAGTGAATTGATTGGGGGAAATCGGCGGGAGTCGTAATTTTAATTGAAGATTTGGGCTTACTAAATATATAGCCTAAAGAGAGTAAGTTGTACCGTGGAAAAATACAATCGGCGGGAGTTTATTGTGTATGGCTCAGCCACCGTTTGCAGCCTCTTGCTACTGAGCGTTAGTGCTAGCAGCAAGCCTTCTCAAGCATCAACCAATCCTATTTCCACAAAAATATCAACGAATGAGTATGTTGAAAATAAATGGCAAGAACTCGAACAGCGGTGGCAAGAAATTTTGCAAAAACACGAGCAGCGGTGGCAATACACAGAGCAAACTTGGGAAAACAATCAAATGCCCCCTATCATCCGAATCCGCATGGTTGAGTCTCACCGTTCTGTGTACGATTTAGTTCATCTTATTCAAACTGCTAGAAAACACTCAGTGCTGAGTCAACTTTATCCGTATACCAGTCATTATTGTTTAGGTTTCAGCAAATATACGGAACCTCCTTTTTGGTATGATTGCCCTGCTGCTGTACCCACCGGAAAGGGGCAGTATGAAGTATTGGCTCCTAGTAATTATCAACAGATTATTGCAATCGTTAATGATGCACCAACAGCAATTAGCTTGATAGTTGAAAATTTACCGCGTAAATATTCTAATCTTTATACTTAAATGCAAAAGCTAAATGATATTAAATCCGGTTGATTATTCAGCATTTGCAAACAACCTCTCCCCGCCATCGCCGATGGATCCGGTTTCCCTCTCCGTCAACGGAGAGGGGGTAGGGGTGAGGTTCCAAATGATGTCATCAAATCCGGTTGATTATTCAGCATTTGCTTTAGCATTCCCTCAGAAACTCTTCCCGCGATCGCCTGCGGCTCTTCCCTCTCCGTTAACGGAGAGGGGATAGGGGTGAGGTTCCAAACAATGACGATTTAAATAAATTTGATATGAGGAAGTGATAAATTATGCAAGCAATTCAAAAGTCGCCAGAAGTCATTCAAGAATTAACGCTCGATGCACCTGTTTGTGTAGTAACACTCTTAGAAGATAGGGCACAGGTGCGACGAATTGGCAAAATTAATTTAACCCAAGGACTGTGGAGAATTCAAGTCCAGAAAGTTGCCCCAGTTCTTTCAGATAAATCTCTTCGGGCAGAGTTTTGTGAGGAATATCCAGAGGCACGGATTGACGATGTTCGCGTTCGCCGCCAGATGTTGGTTAAGGAAACAGATCGACTAGCCAATGTAGAGATGCAAAATTTCGCGTCTCTACAAGCAGAACTGCGATCGCTACTTAACTCCTTCAACAATATCAGCGAAGACCGCCAGCACCTCGAATCGTGCTTCGAGCGAGTAAACACCATCCTTGCTAAAGGTTTGCAGGAACTCCCCGTGGATGCGATTTGGGGACAAATTGACCCTAAATCCTGGCGAGAGCAAATTTCTACTTTATTTAAACAATTGCGAGATTTCCGCTCGGAAATCTTAAGCAGCTATCACACTCAAGAACAACTACACCAGCAAATTCACGACTTAATTGCCAAAGCAGAAGCCTTATCGCGTCCCGATAGGGTCTATGTTGCCAACATCGAAGCCGACTTAATGATTCCCCAAGCGGGAGAGTATGCGATCGCTTTCGACTATGTGGTTCCCGGTGCCATGTGGCGACCTTGGCACCAAGCACGCCTTCTCCTCGACGAAAAACCGACGCTCTCTTTCCGCTTCGATGGCTGTGTCTGGCAACGCACGGGAGAAGATTGGAAAGACGTAGATTTAGTCTTTTCTACCGCCCGCGCATCCTTAGGAACTGAACCACCCCTGCTGACAGATGACCCTTTAAATGTTCAAGAAAAATCTCAGCAGATTGTTATTCAAGCGAGAGATCAACAAGTTCAGACAGCCGGACTCGGAACCGACACCACTCCCGCCACAGTTGATTTACCCGGCGTTGATGACGGCGGCGAAGTCCGCAACCTACGCAGCCAGACGAAAGCAACGATTCCCTCCGATGGTCGCCCTTACCGCGTTGCCATCTTCTCCTTCGACTCTCCCGCCTCTGTAGAGTATGTCTTGATGCCAGAATTATCCTGTCAAGTCATCCTTAAGAGCGAACAGACAAACACTTCTAAATTCCCGATTCTAGCCGGACCCGTAGATTTAGTGCGGACTTCTGGCTTT